>NZ_JBBBBL010000003.1:0-64312 GCF_037120585.1 Bacillus sp. CCNWLW194
TTAAATATAAATCTACAGCTTTTTTCTTAAATTCCACATCGTAAGTGACCCTAATTTTGCCCACAGAAAAATCCCCTCCATAGTAAACAGGTTAATGTGCTTTCTTTTTCCTGTCTACTATAAGGGGATCATATCATTTTAGGCTTCTCCTTTTATTTTGAAATGTATACAATGTCCAAATGGATCCTCGACTTGTAATATTCCATCTTTGTACGTAGCAATCTTGCCAATATTTTTTAAACTTTCACATACTTGCTCTTTTTGTTTTTCATCTGCTAATACAATTGTGAAATATTTCAAGCCAACGGAATTTGGCATTTGCGGTAGTATTCCTTCACCTTGCCACGTATTTAAACCGATATGGTGATGGTAGCCACCTGCCGATACGAACAACGCCCCATTACGAGCTGGGATTGTTACTTCAAAGCCAAGACCATCCACATAGAAACGTTTCGCTTCTTCCAAATCAGCTACATGGAAATGAATATGTCCCATCACAGTACCAGCTGGAAAACCGTTCCACGCACTTCCTTGCTGCAATAATTCTTCACCAGCTAACGGGTTACTAACAAATGGTAGTTCTCCATTCTCATCACGCCAAACCTCTTTTTGGCGATCATGATAAATTTCAATCCCGTTTCCATCTGGATCAGCTAAATAAAGGGCCTCACTAAAGTAATGGTCGGCTCCGCCGTGCAGTGGATATACCATTTCTACAAGATGACGAAGGACATTCGCTAAATCCTGTCTGCTTGGTAATAAAATTGCATAATGATATAACCCCGTTCTCCCTCTTTGCTTTGGTAAGGCTTCTTTCTTTTCTTCAATGATAAGGAGTGGTTCGTTATTTTCATTCCCAAATGTAACGACCATTTCATCTTCTTTTAGTACTTTCATACTTAGTACTTCTGTATAAAACTCTAGTGATTTCTTTATATTTGATACATATAAATGAACAACATCAAGTGTTGTATCGGGATGAAGTTGAAAACTCATCTTGTTAGCCCCCCATTTAAATTAGTTCTTCTTTGACATTTTCTCTTTTAAGAAATTATCTACAAAACCATCCGCTTTCGCAACAAATAAGTACGCACCCATTGCTAGTAATGCAAGTTCTAATTCGAAGCCAGGATTCTTTCCATCTCCTAATAAACCAGCTGACCATTTTACTTTTACAATTGCTCCAACCATAACAAGTGCAAATAATAATCCAATATATCTTACACCTAAACCTAGAATTAACAATATACCACCAACTAATTCTACTGTTGCTACACCGTATGCCAGTCCTCCTGGTAAACCAATGCTTGTGAACCACCCTGCAATATTGTCAATTCCTGATTGGAATTTTGTTAAACCGTGCATAAAGAACGTTACCCCTAACACGATACGAATAATTAAGTTACCAATATGTTGATTCATTTCTTTCTCTCCTTTATAGTTTTCTTATACAAAACTTTTATTTACATTACAAAACATACACTAAATTTTTTTATTCGTCAATTCATTTTCACTGGGAAAAAATATATTTTTTTTGCTATGATACAAATAGTTGTTTACAAAAAGGAGCTTGATTTTATGAATATTGGTTCTGCAATACGTGAAATTCGTCAACGTAGAGGCATAACAATCGCACAAATTTGTGAGGGAACAGGTCTTTCTAAAGGATTTATGAGTCAGGTTGAAAATAATAAAACATCACCTTCTATCTCAACTTTAGAAACGATTTCCAATTTCTTGAATGTTCCTCTTCCCTACTTATTGTTAGAACAAAAAGATCGGTTGAAAGTTGTCAAAAAGGTAGAGCGTAAATACAGTGTATACGGAAAAGATGAACAAAGAATTGAGCATGTTGCAGAGCAGGGTGGCCTTCGCCTAAATCTCGTAGAAATTCCTGCTGGATTTCCGAAAGAAAATACACCAAATGCACATGAAGGGGAAGAATGTCACCTTGTATTACGCGGCAAACTAGAAGTTCAACATGGAGAAGATATTGCAATTGTAGAAGAAGGTGATTCTTTCTCCTGGAATGCATGTGTTCCTCATATTGTTCGTAATATAGGGGAAGAAACTGCATTATTACTCATCTCTAGTCATGCGGAAAATCGGAAACGTGTTTATTAAACAAAAAAGAAGCCTGTAAATCAGGCTTCTTTTTATTCCCTTATAACTCCATAACTTGTCCCAACTAGTACAGTTTTTTCATGTTGATTGCGATAAACTGACTCGATTGAAACCTTTTTGTATCCTTCCATCTGTTCAACATTCGTTAAAGTTAATTCACAAGTGATCGTATCTCCTGCAAAAACTGGTCTAATAAACTCACTTACTAATTCTCTTGCTATGTAATGTAACTCTTCTCCTACTTTCGTTCCAATACTAGCAGTCAATAAACCATGAACCATTAAACGTCCATTTTCATCATATTCCATATGATGCCTACCTTTATCTCCTGTAATATTTGCAAATTCAAAAACCTCTTCCTCAGTAAATCTTCTTTCGTACTTAAATACATTCCCAACTTTTATACTCATTTTTATCCCCCTAATAATAAACAGAATTTTCTTTCATTTTATCATAAAATGAGTCTCAATTTATTTTCTATTATAAAAAGAATGAAAAATACTTATAACTGTACTTATTCTTTGTCTTTCGCTCTTTTACCGGTGCCCATCTCTTTTGGCAATTTGGTATCCATAGTACGCACATGTTCCATTTCTTGATAACTCTCTTACCTCAAAACCACAACTTCTATAAAAATCAAAATTACTCGCAGATGTGTGCGCAAACCAGTCGCCATGTGGTAGCTTTTGTAAACAAAGGGCGACAAGTTTCTTACCTAGTCCCTTCCCTCTATATTCACACTTCACAACTAAATTTACTATATTCGCGACCATGATTCCATCAGAAATGACTCTAACCATAGCAATCATCTCTTCTTCATCCCAAATTGTGAATGCCCATGTTGAATTTTCAAATGCTATCGTGAATTTTTCAATTTGCCAAGAAGGGATATTATCATTACTCCAACCGGCATCTTCGAATAAAGTTTTAATTGCATATGCAGGTACACCATTCGTTCCCTCACGAATAATAAGTCCATTATGGTAAATATACATGTAATCCCCCCTTTATTTTTATATACCATTCTTCAAAAGATGCAATTTACCTTTTTTCATCCAACGCGCTTAATGGAATACACGAGAACATCCATCCCATGAAATGAAGTTGTTTTCTCATAACTAAGCCCTGTTTTTCTAGCAACAAAGATTGAGGCAGGGTGGTCCGGATTAATAAGAGAAACTAATTTATTCATTCGTAACGCTTGAAAGCCATAGTCTCGAAATGCTGCCGCTGCTTCTTTCGCATACCCTTTTCCCCAATACTTAGGTAATAACCAATAACCAATTTCAATTTCCTCTTTCCCATCTATCTGCTGCTTTACTAATCCTGCATGACCAATTCGTATTCCCGTTTCCTTTTCAATCAATACAAATAAACCGAGACCGTTTTTATAGCTAGGGATCACCCATTCCTCCAAACTTTTTTTACATTGCATATATGTTTTTAACGCCCCATTTCCAATATAGCGCATTACCTTCTCATTTCCCCATAGTGAAGCATAGAACTGTAAATCATCCATTGTATATTTGCGAATTTGTAAACGATCTGTATGAAACATCTTTTTCTCCTTCCCACTAATTTGTACTTAACTACACGATCATGTTTTGTATATATACTAAATGTTACTATCTATTATAAATGAACTAACGGAAAAATGCAGAGTATTCAATCTCTCAAGAGTTTAAAAAAGGCAGTAGACAAATATTGTCTACTGCCTCCATATCATAACTAGCATACAGAAAACTACAATTGAGGGGGGTGTAGGATTTTCAAATATACTAGATACTTATCCCGTTCTAACGGGCGGTAAACTTTTCAATTATATGAAAGTGAAAAGTTTACCGCACATAAGAACCTTTGCGGTCATTAAGAGAGCACCGTTAAGTACTCAAATACACGCTGTGCTTTTTCTCCACCCATTCGTGCATGTTGAAGAAGGGAAATACCGTGGGGACCAGGTGCATGTAATGCTTCTGGTTGTGCTACTAAAATAGCTTGTACGACTTCTAATTCTCCAAGCATAGCAGCTGCGAAAATATCCATTCGAGCACCTTTTTCTAATAAATAAAGAGCAATATCTTTACGACCTACATGTGCTGCTGCTCCTAACGCACTTTCCCAATCTGATCCGTCCCAATTGTAAGAAGCATGAAGTAAGCTTGGCGATTCAGCCAACAGTTCTTGTACTTTCTCTAAATCTCCATGAGCTGCCATTACAAATTCCCTTACTAACTCAGTGGTAACACGTTCTTCTGTTCGCATCTTGTTCCTCCTCTTTTAGAAATTCGTTTCGGTGTGAAAAATGGCTTGTCGCTTCCTTGAAAAATATCTACATCTATACCAAATACATGTTGAAACATTTCATGACATAATACTTCTTCTGGTATACCGTCATACTGAATCTTCCCTTGCTTTAATACGAGTAAGCGATCACTATATTGAGCAGCTTGGTTAATGTCATGTAAAACCATTATAATTGTCATTCCAAACTCCTCGTTTAATCGTTTCACAAGTTCCATTACTTCCAACTGATGTACGATATCTAAAAAGGTTGTTGGCTCATCCAATAATAAGACATTTGTACGTTGTGCTAGCGTCATTGCAATCCAGGCACGTTGTCTTTCTCCTCCTGATAAAGATTGTAAAAGACGATATTCATACCCTTCAAGATTTGTAACAGACAATGCCCAATCAACAATTTCTTCATCTTCTTTATTTAAGCGGCTACTCCATGATTTATGGGGGCCTCTTCCGAATTCAATTAGTTCTTTCACGGTTAAATCTAATTGATGATCATGCATTTGTGGTAACATCGCTAATTGCTTCGCTACATCTGCACTTTTCATCTTATGAATACTTTTTCCATCTAAAATGATATCCCCTTCGCTTTGTTTAAGTAATCTTGCCATTAAACGAAGCAAAGTAGATTTCCCTGATCCATTCGGTCCAATTAAACTAACGACCTCTCCAGCTTTAATATGTACATTCATATTTTGCATTTGAAATCTTTCAGAATGTGCGTAAAACACTTTGTTAACGGAAATCACGTTGTTTTCCTCCTCTATGAATTAAATATAAGAAGAACGGACCACCTAAGAAGGATAATAAAATACCAACAGGTAATTCAATTGGATCGAACCAACTTCGAGCTATCGCATCCGCAAAAACAAGTAATATCCCTCCGCCAAGGCATGATAATGGCAGTAAATATTTATAGTCATTTCCAACCAATAAACGTAACATATGTGGTACGACCAGACCGACAAATCCAATAAGACCAGAAACACTAACTGCAATTCCAGCTAATAATGTGCTTACTACTATTAAATAAAAACGGCTTCTCTCCACGTTATGACCTAATAATTTCGCCATTTCATCTCCAAGCATTAATACTCGAATATGTTTAATACCAAAGAAGGCTAATATAATAGCGAATATTGCATAATAAATAATCATGTTTAAATGTGCCCAACTTACACCACCAATGCCGCCCGCTAACCACGGTAACACGGATTGTACTTTGTCACTATGTAATAACATTAATGCTGACGTCGCTGCACCAATTAATGCATTAATTGACACACCTACTAAGACAATTCTTGAAGGTGGTGCCCCTTTTTGCCATGATAAAGCATAAATGACCATCGCCGTTATGAAAGCTCCTAAAAACGCCCCGAGCGGTAAAAAAGCCATATGCTGAGGGAATAAAATCATAATTACAATTGCTACAAGGCCTGCTCCAGATGAAACTCCGATAATACCAGGGTCTGCAAGAGGATTTCTCATAACTCCTTGTAGTAATGCACCAGATGTAGCTAAACATGTCCCTACTATAAACCCAACGAGCACTCTTGGTATACGAAGGTCCCATACAATTCGATGAACTGTCGAACCCTCATCTTGTATCCCTGTTAGAATATCTCGTAAAGAAAAGGATAAGCTTCCTGCGAAAAGGCCGTAAAAAAGACCTAAGATCGTTAATACAACTAAACTAACTGCTATTATCCATCTTTTTTTCGCAAAAGGATGTTCCTTTTCCCTTACTACTTCACTACTTTCCATACTTATCATTTCCTTACATCTTGTATACTTTTATACATAAAGTCCATCGCTTCTGTAACTTTTGTTCCAGGATTAGATCCAAATAAATCAGGTGGCAAAATAACTACACGATTTTGTTTTACTGCATCTAAATTTTTCCACGCTTCATTTTTCATCATTTCGCCTTCAAATGCTTTTTTAACGCTATTTGGATCTCCATGTGTAATTAAATAAATCACATCTGGATTTGCCTCAATAATACGTTCTACGCTGAGCTGTGCATATTGCGGATATTCCTTCATTTCTGGAAAATCAGCTGCAATATTTTTCCCGCCTGTCTTTTCTAAAATATCACCTGATAAAGATGTTGGTAATGCTGCTAAATATGTACCTGGTGCTCCATACACTAGCAATGCTTTCACATCGCTCTTTTTCTCATATTTCTTTATTTGATCATTAATTTTTTGGTTAAGTTCTTTTGCTTTATCTTCTTTCTTCATTATCGTTCCATATAGCTCAATATTCTTTTGAATATCTTGTACAGAATTTGCAGAAGAAATCATTACTTTCGTTCCTTGTCTTTCAACCGTTGGAGCGTTCTTTTGGAATCCATTGTTAGCAATAAGTACATCAGGCTTTACACTAGCAATTTGCTCAAAATTCGGCTGATGTGCGTTCCCGATTACTTGTATTTTCTTTACATCCTCTGGAAGAGTTATTTTTGCATCTGGACGACCTACTATTTTTCCACCTAAAGCATGAATTATATCCATATCTCCCATACTCAACGTAGCAAAACTTTCTGGCGCCTTATCGAATGTTACCTTCCTTCCTGACAGATCCGTAACTTCGATTTTCTCTTTTCCTTTTTCCGTTTTTGTTGCCGATGCTGTTTCGTCTCCTTTTGCACTGCAACCTATTAATAAGAAAAAAATTGATAAAATCGCTGTGAATAGCGTAATAGATTTATTCATCCTTTCACCTCTAACTGATAATGATAATCATTAACTACCATTCTACTTTAATTGATAAGGATTATCATTGTCAATATGAAACGCATACATTTTCTAGAAAAAACAAAAAGCGTTACAAAAAAATTCCTTCTTTTTGTAACGCTCTATTTATCAGTATTATTCACATTCGTTTCCCTCTAACTCGTCTCGCATCACTTTCACACGCTGAAAGAAAAAGAAGGATAAACCTAAAAATATAACGATGCTCCCCATCATAACAAAAGGTTGTAATGTTTCTTTTGCTCCATTCGGAATCAATAAGCCAACCATTAACAATGTACTTACAGCGAGAAGAATTTGTCCGAACCGAGTATAATCTTCTATTTTTTCTTGTAATTCTTTCATTATATTCTCACTCCTCCATTTCACTGTATCATATTCTATTAAACTTAAAGACAAGTAAATACAGCCATTCTGGGAGATGTTTTCCAAAAGAAAAAGAGCCGCTTTATTGCGACTCTTTCATAACCATTACTCACCTTTATATGCTTCCATATAAATTTCTTTTAGCTCTGAAATGAGAGGTAATTTTGGATTAGCTGTTGTACATTGATCTTCAAAAGCTCTTTCTGCTAATAATCCAACAACCTCTTCAAATTGATCTTTAGCAACTCCTTGTCCTGCAATACTCATATTTATATTTAAACTTTTTCCAAGCTCAATAATTGCTTTAACGAGTGATTCCACACCTTCTGCTGTTGAACGTGCTGGAAGCCCGAGCATTCTCGCAATATGTGCATAACGTTCATCAGCTACAAAGTGCTCATATTTTGGGAACAATGCGTGTTTTCTTGGCTTAATAGCATTATAGCGAACTACGTGTGGCATAAGAATTGCATTCGCACGTCCATGCGGAATATGGAATTCCGGCCCAATTTTATGTGCTAAACTGTGATTAATACCTAGAAACGCATTTGCAAATGCCATCCCTGCGATTGCAGAAGCATTATGCATTTTTTCTCGTGCTTCTTCATCATTTCCATCTTTAAATGCTCTTGGTAAGTATTTAAATACGAGATCAATGGCCTTTAATGCTAATCCATCTGTATAGTCATTTGCCAGAACAGACACATACGCCTCTATTGCATGCGTCAATACGTCCATCCCAGTGTCTGCTGTTACATGTGGCGGTACTGTCATTACAAATTGTGGATCTACAATTGCTACATCTGGCGTTAATTCATAATCTGCAAGTGGATACTTTATATTATTTTTCTTATCTGTAATAACCGCAAATGGTGTCACTTCTGATCCTGTTCCTGATGTTGTTGGAATGGCAACAAACTGCGCCTTACTTCCTAATTCCGGATATTTACATGTACGTTTTCTTATATCTAAAAACTTTTGTTTAATTCCATAGAATGTTGCTTCTGGGTGCTCATAGAAAAGCCACATCCCTTTCGCTGCATCCATAGCTGAACCTCCACCAAGTGCGATAATGACATCCGGCTTAAAACTTCTCATCATTTCCGCACCTTTAAAAACAGTTTCATCTGATGGATCTGGCTCGACCTCAAAGAAAACTTCAACTTTCACATCATTTGCATGTTTACGTAAATAGTGCGCGACTGTATCTACATATCCGTGCTCAACCATTCCCGGATCCGTTACAATAAATGCACGTGAAATGTTAGGCATACTTGCTAAATATGCCGTCGCATGTTTTTCAAAATAAATTTTTGGTGGTAATTTGAACCACTGCATATTCTTTTTTCTATTTGCCAACCTTTTTATATTTAATAAATGCATCGCTGTTACGTTTTGAGAAACTGAGTTTTTCCCATACGAGCCGCAGCCAAGCGTAAGTGATGGAATAAACCCATTATATATGTCACCGATTCCTCCTTGTGATGAAGGAGCATTTACAATAAGGCGGCAAGCTTTCATGCGTAATCCAAATTGCTTTTGCACTTCTTTATTTACAGAATGAATGACTGCTGAATGTCCTAAACCACCGAGGCTTAACATTTCTTCGCAATATATAAATCCTTCTTCTAATGAATTTGCTTTTACACAAGCTAATACTGGACTCAATTTCTCACGAGATAGTGGATATGCTGCTCCGATACCTTGTATTTCAGCTACAAGCATTTTTGTATTTTCAGGTACAGCAATTCCAACTAATTCGGCAATATACTGTGCTGATTTCCCTACAATATCACTATTTACTGCACATGTATTTTCATTAATAACGAGCTTTTCTAATTTTCTTCTCTCTTCCTCGGTTACAAAGTAACAATCATTTGCAATCATTTCTGTTTTCACATCATCATAAATTTCCTTGTCTACAATGATTGCTTGTTCTGATGCACAAATCATACCGTTATCAAACGTTTTTGATAAAATCAAATCATTAACCGCTCGTTTTATATGCGCTGATTTCTCTATATAACACGGTACATTACCAGGACCTACACCTAGCGCTGGTTTTCCAGTAGAATAAGCTGATTTCACCATACCTGCTCCTCCAGTTGCCAAAACAAGCGCAACACCTTCATGGTTCATTAATTGTTTCGTTGCTTCGACAGAAGGTTTTTCAATCCACTGAATACAATGTTTTGGTGCCCCCGCCTTCACCGCTGCATCGTATACTGTTTTCGCGGCTGCAATAGAACAGTTTTGTGCTGAAGGATGAAATGCGAAAATAATTGGATTTCTCGTTTTTATCGCGATTAATGCTTTAAACATTGTTGTCGATGTCGGATTCGTTACCGGCGTTACCCCAGCTACTACACCAACAGGTTCCGCAATTTCTATTATTTCTTCATGAGGATCTTCGTGAATAATCCCTACTGTTTTATCTTTCTTTATGCTATGCCAAATATATTCAGTAGCAAAAATATTTTTAATGCATTTATCTTCGTATACACCACGCCCTGTTTCTTCAACAGCCAACTTTGCAAGTGGCATATGTTGATCAACACCTGCTAATGCCATTTCATGAACAATGTTGTCAATTTGCTCTTGTGTAAAACTTTCTAATGCTTGTAAAGCCTTCCGACCGTTATTCACTAACGTATTAATCATCTCTTTTACTTCCTGCATTTCATTTACAACTTTCTCTTTGACTACCATGTAAATTCCTCCTATTCTGCTATCTTGGACTAAATAAGACCCTATAGGTCATCACAAGTCCCGATTAGCGCAAAAAAAATAGAGTTGCTTTCCTACATGAACTTCATTGTTTGTGAAATATTTCACAAGCTTGTTCGTGAGTAACACTTCATGAATTCAATATACATGAAATCATTTCATTTGTGTATGTCTATTTTGTGAAAACTTTCACAAAATAGTGTAATAAAAACGCACTGCTCTATATTAGCAGTGCATTTTTACTACACTAATGCTTGTGCTAAATCTTCAATTAAATCTTCACCGTCTTCAATACCGACAGAAATTCGAATTAATGTATCTGTAATTCCTAATTCTTTGCGACGATCTGCCGGGATTGATGCATGTGTCATTTGAGATGGAATAGAAATTAAACTTTCTACTGCTCCTAAACTTTCAGCAAGTGTAAAGTATTGCAATTTCTCAAGTACTTTATTTAATGTCTCTTCGCTATCTACATCAAATGAGATAATTGCACCAAATCCATTTGCTTGCTCTGTTGCTAGTTCATGGTTTTGATGTGATGCAAGACCTGGATAATATACTTTATTTACTTTTGGATGGTTATTTAAAAACTCAGCAATAGCGCGTGAATTCGTTTCATGTTCCTCCATACGAATTCCTAATGTTTTTAAACCGCGAAGTAGTAAGAAGCTGTCTTGTGGTCCAAGAATACCTCCTGTTGAGTTTTGTACAAAGTGAAGGTCTTCTGCTAGTTGTGGGCTATTTACAACTACTAGACCTGCCACTACATCACTATGACCTCCTAAATATTTCGTTGCACTATGAAGCACAATATCTGCTCCTAAAGAAATCGGCGACTGCCAATATGGCGTCATGAATGTGTTATCAATAATTGTTAATAAGTCTTTCTCTTTAGCAAGAGTAGAGATTTTCTTAATATCAGTAATTTTTAGTAGTGGGTTCGTTGGTGTTTCTACATAAATTGCTTTCGTATTTGGACGAATCGCTTCTTCAACTTCTTCTAGATTTGTTGTATCTACAAATGTATGTTCAATACCGAAGCGATTTAATACTTTCGTAATAACGCGATACGTTCCGCCATACACATCATCTGTTAAAAGAACGTGGTCACCTTTTGAGAACAACATAATTGTCGCTGTAATAGCAGCCATTCCTGAACCAAATGCAAATCCAGCATGACCATTTTCTAATACAGCAATCATTTCTTCTAAAGCAGCACGTGTTGGATTGCCTGTACGTGAATATTCATATCCTTGATGCTTACCAACTGCTTCTTGTTTGTACGTACTTGTTTGATAAATCGGTACGTTTACAGATCCAGTTGAAGGTTCTCCTATGCGAATACCATGAATTAACTTTGTCTTTGCTCTCATTTTTTATTCCCATCCTTTGTATATGTCTTTACTTAAATAGCGCTCACTACTATCAGGAAAAATCGTTACAATATTTGTACCTGGCGCCGCTTTCTCTGCTTCAAGTAAGCTTGCATGAAATGCTGCTCCTGAAGAGCTTCCAACGAGAAGTCCTTCCTTCTGCGCTAATTCTTTCACTCGTAAAAATGCATTTCGATCAGAAATTGTATGAATTTCATCAAAATAAGATGTTTTCAAAAATGGCGGGATGAATTCAAGGCCAATCCCTTCTGTTTCATGTGAGCCGGCTTTACCACCATTTAAAATGGATCCTTCTGGTTCCACAATAACCGTTTTTATATCTATATTTTTTTCTTTCAAATAAGATGCAGTCCCCATAAATGTACCACCAGTTCCTGCTCCTGCAACAAATATGTTAATCTCTCCGTTAAGTGCATCCCAAAGTTCAGGACCTAGTGTTTTGAAATAAGCACGAGGATTTGCTTCATTTGCAAACTGACTTGGAGAGTATGAATTCGGTATTTCATTTACTAGCTCTTTGGCTTTTGCTATTGCGCCGGTCATTCCTTGCTCAGTCGGTGTATGCACGACCGTTGCACCTAGTGCTTTCATTAATTCTTGCTTTTCAATACTAAATTTCTCTGGTACACAAACAATAACGCGTAAATCATGTTCTAACGCTGCAAGTGCCAGTCCAATACCAGTATTTCCAGCAGTCGGTTCAATAATTGTTCCGCCATCTGTAACAAGCCCTTTTTCGAGTGCATCTTCAATTAATTCTCTTCCTAAACGATCCTTAACGCTTCCACCTGGGTTATAAAATTCAAGCTTCGCAAATAAACGGACCCCTTCTGGAAGTGAAAAACGAGTAATTTCTACAATTGGTGTATGACCAATTAACTCATGAACTCCACGATATACATTCATCGTGTTCTCCCCCTTATTTGCCAATAAAGAAAAGGCAACTGTATGTATTTTCTTTATATGAGACAGTTGCCTTTTTGTTACATTACTTTAACTCTTCTAATACTTTTACGATAAAGTTTGTAGAATGAAGAGCTGCTTGATCTAAAAATTGATCAAATGAAACATTTGATTCTTTACCAGCAATATCAGAAAGTGCACGAATAATAACAAACGGAACTTCATATTGGTGGCATACTTGTGCAACAGCTGCTGCTTCCATTTCTACTGCATAAAGATCTTTAAATTTATCACGAATGGCTGCAACGCGGTCCGGATCACTCATAAATGAATCGCCTGTTGCAATCATACCTTTTACAACTTGAATACTTTCTTCTGTTTGCATACATTTCTCAGCTAATGCAACTAATGCTTCATCAGCCTTGAATCCAGGCGGCATTCCTGGTACTTGACCATATTCATAGTTAAATGCTGTTACATCTACGTCATGATGACGAACTTCTGTTGAAATCACTACATCTCCAACATTTAGAGAATGATGGAATCCACCAGCTGAACCAGTATTAATTACTTTTTCAGGCTTATATTTTTCTAATAAAATTGTCGTTGACATCGCTGCGTTTACTTTACCAATACCAGACTTTAACAAGATGACTTCATGTCCTGCTAATTGTCCTTTCGTAAATTCACAACCCGCAACCGTTTCTGTTTCTGCTTGTTCTAATTTGTCACGTAAAATACGTACTTCTTCTTCCATTGCTCCAATTACAGCAATTCTCAATCTAATTCCCTCTTTCTATCGCTTAGTTGCCTCCATTACCCAAACGAAATGATTTAATCTCGTAAACGTTACATGGAAGCCATTGTTTTCAAAAATAGATTGCATGACTGGAATACGTGTATAGTATTCTGTTTGCAAATCGTTTGCTAAATCGTGAAAACCTCTTTGTTTTGCTGCTTCAACAGTTTTATCATATGCATCTTGATCTGCAAATATCGTATCAGCAAACACTATTTTACCACCTTTGTTTAGTAATTGACTATACTTCGCAATCGCTACATTTTTTTCATCATCTGTTAAATGATGAAATGCATAGGTGCTTACAATGGTATCAATTGAATTTGGGACTTCAAACGAAAGAAAATCACCTTCTGTAATGGAAAACTCTTGCGGTAATTTCTCTTTTGCAATCATGCGCATTTCACGTGACGGTTCTATACCGTAAACTGTGCGGCCAGCAAGTAATAATTTATTTGTTAAATTACCTGTACCAACACCAAATTCTAATACATGACCAAATGACTTGTTAACTACATCCTCTAGAATGTCCTCATAATGGGCGAAAACTTCTTTATATTGTA
Organism: Bacillus sp. CCNWLW194; assembly: GCF_037120585.1. Taxonomy (NCBI): domain Bacteria; kingdom Bacillati; phylum Bacillota; class Bacilli; order Caryophanales; family Bacillaceae; genus Bacillus; species Bacillus sp. CCNWLW194. The sequence continues at coordinate 13,934 of NZ_JBBBBL010000003.1, forward strand.
TATCTTCGCCTTGTACGAATGAGTCGTACGTATGAGCCCACTCATCAAATAAACCATTAAATTCTGTCCCCATAAAAATTCCCCTTTTTCTTATCGGTTTTATCAGTATGATATTCCCTCTTTCTAAAAATGTCAATTGAAATGTACATGGTATTTCCTTCTTTTCTTTGTTACACTATAGTTGATTACATAGGAGAGGGGCCGTCTTCATGTCATTTACCTTTGAAATGTTAGAAGATAAAGTAGAATTTTTTGAAGCGGGAGACTTAGCTTCTTTAGAGCGAAAAATTAGTGAACAAATCGATAATAATAAAGCACTTATGCTTGAAGTTCATCACATCTCACATCAAATGGTTATGGATCCCGAAAGCAAAAGACCGTATTATAGCGCGGTTGTTCATTTTAAATTAAAGAAATTACGCTAACAAAAAAGAGAAGCTCCTAAGGAGCTTCTCTTTTTTTAGTTTAGAGTTTGAACAAGTACTGGTTTCCAGCCCTCATTATCTACCCAATCAATATTTACATAATATCTTTTACCCGATTGTTTATCTTGTACGTTACCGTAAGCTTTATTTTTACCGTTATTTCCGATTCGATGAATAACTAATTGCTCTACTGGAACGTCAATTGCAGCTGAAATCGCTTGATTCATCTCATTCCAATCTGCTGTACCTTTTTTAAACGTCATCGCAGGTGTTGCACCTTGCTCTGTACCTACTGGCTTCCAAGAAGGTTTCGTATAAGCGTCAGTTGCCTTTGGCTGTGTTTTTTCAGCTGCTACTTTCTCGTTAGCCTTCGCTTCTTCTTCAGCTTTTTTCTGTTCTTCTTCAGCCTTTAGCTTCTCTTCTTCTTCTTTCTTAGCCTCTGCCTTCTCTTGTTCATTCTTCTTCGTCTCTTCTTTGCCCTTAGCTTTCTCAGCTTTATTCTCTTTCGTTGTTTGCTGAGCTACTTTTTTGTCACTAGAAGACGCTTGTTCTTTTCTTTCAGGAACAAACAATTGATATGATACAATAGCTACTAATATTAATACAATTGCGATTGCAATATTTAAAACACCGTTTTGACGACGTTTTTGTTGTTTCTGTTGGAATCTAGATCCTCCTGCCATTCTTCAAACCTCCATGCAGTTTTTCATACTTGCTATTGTAACATTAAATCTAGAAAGGTTGAACATTTACAATAATATTTTCACGAAATGAAAACATTTCACTATGAATTGCAAGATTACTTTTCATTCTCTAATTGATGGATTGATTCTACAATAGCTTTGAAAATAGGTGTAACTGTATTTACCTTGCTATTCGTTTCTATATCCACGACAACTAAAGCATATCTTGGATTTTCATATGGAAAATAGCCCGCAAACCAACGATTCGCTTTCGTCCCTTTTCCTGTTTGCGCTGTCCCAGATTTTCCGGCAACACTTAGCGGCAATGATTGGAATGCTGCTCCTGTTCCTTTCTCCGTTGTTACAACACCCCTTAATAACTCTTGTAATGTTTTCACTGTTTCATACGAAAGCTGTTTTCCACCTAATGTATGGTCTTCAAATGTATAAAAGTCCGTTCCATTTTTATACATTATTTTTTCAACAGCTTTCACTTCCATCTTTTCTCCGCCTCTAGCAATTGTCGCCATCATATTTGCAATCGCTAGAGGTGACATACGTACATTTTTCTGTCCAATTGCTGTTTGCGCTACCGCTTTTTTACTATTCTTATTTCCTTCATTCCCCCAGATCGTAACACTCTTCTCCTCTGGCATTTGCTCAAAATGAGGTGTATGAAATACAGGACCTTTCCATCCAACCTTATCAGCGGCTCCTAAAGCCGCTACGTAAGTTTCTAACACCATCTTATCCTTTTGTATCAACTCGTTACCTAACTCTGCAAATGTCCTGTTACAGCTTCTAGCAAAGCTCTCTTTAAAACTAAGTGTACCCATCATAACTTGTGGGTGGTCTTCACCATATAAATCTTTACTACAATTAAATGCGCGATTAAAAACATTTTTATTTTGATCAATCACTGCCGCTGCAACTATTGTTTTAAAAACAGAACCGGGAAAATGTGGTGTTAACATTTGATTTTCAAGCGTAGTTTTATATAAATTCTCATCTTTCACCTGTACAGACGGTTTACTGACCATCGCTAAAATTTCATGTTTCTTTACATCAAGTAACACTAATCCCCCCTTCTTTATTTCGCTTGCTTCAACCACTTCTTCTGCTTTTTGCTGTAATTCGTTATGTAAAGTAGTTTGAATCGTCACTGGGTAAAATGGATTTCCAGGCGACGTATATTTCGCTTGTTTCCCAAAAATCGGTTCTCCTTGTCTGTCCACTTGATACAATACTTTTGCCCCTCCATCGGTCAAAAGAAATTCATCAAATGATTGTTGCAATCCTGAAATGCCAATTGGCGTTTGTTTTGAAATTTTTCTTACTTCTCCGTATCGTTTTTGAAATTCCCGTTCATTCTCACCCACATCGCCAATTAAATGATTCATCACGCTAGTTTGCCGTAAACGAACTTCAGCTGCTACAATGCCTAATACATTTAATTGATTCACCTTCTCCATCTGCTCTCTTGCCAAGCGAAATGGTCCATTTCCTCTTTGCATGATAAATGCACTTTTCTTATCTTTCATTTGACTTTCAATCTCTTGTCTCGACATACCAATGATATGCGCAATTTTTTCTAACATGCCATTTTTTATTTGTAGAAATGGAAAAACAATTAACACCGGATACTTTTGCTCACCTATTTCCTTACCGTTTCGGTCTATGAAATGGCCTCGTCCATCATCTACCGTAATGGATTGCGTCCGTTGTGTAACACTTTTTTCAAGTAAATTAATCTTACGATCCGTAAATGATTCCGTATCTGTAATTTGTATTTGAATTAAACGACAAAGTAATATAAACATGATACTTATAAAAAAAATTAAAACAATTGTAATTCTCCGTTTTATTTTCATAAAAAACACCTCGTCTCATGTAGTTTAGACGAGGTGTTTCATCTTTTATACAAATAAAAAAATCACCCGTTTTTACACGAGTGATTTTTACGTTATTTTACAGAGATAATCTCTACTTGCATTTCTCCACCTGGTGTTTGAATTGCTACCTTCTCACCAATTTGCTTACCTAATAAACTTTTTGCGATTGGAGAATCGTTAGAAATTCTTCCTTCAAATGGATCTGCTTCTGCGCTACCTACGATTGTGTAAGCTTCTTCGTCTCCACCTGGTAACTCTTTAAATGTTACTGTTTTACCTAGTGTTACAACTGTAGACTCTTCACCATTGTCTTCAATGATAACCGCATTACGGATCATGTTTTCAAGTTGTGTAATACGTCCTTCTACGAATGCTTGCTCATCTTTCGCTGCATCGTACTCAGAGTTCTCTGAAAGATCTCCAAAGCTACGTGCAATCTTAATGCGCTCTACAACCTCTTTACGTTTTACCGTTTTTAAATCCTCAAGCTCGTTCTCTAGCTTTTGCTTACCCTCTTGCGTCATAGGGTATGTTTTTTCTGTTGCCATATTTTCCACTCCTTTTATATACCAATCCCCCGAAAAAAAAGAGGAGTTCCATATGAAAACTCCCCCACTTATATGTATAGCGGAGGTTTCTAGCACGCATGCACTAGCGGAGTTGTCACATACAACCCCGTATTCCCAATTCTTCTTTATATAAAGAAGATATGTATGGAAAGTTGATATAAATATGCCCTCACCTATATATAGATGAGGTTGCATGTTTCATTGTATTCGATAGGAAGGGAAAAAATCCCTTCCTATCGTATATCTTTTACTATGCTATTACAAATTTACTTTTTGTTCAAGAATTGTTGCAATTTTTGTAACCATAATATCAATTGCAACGTGGTTTTGTCCACCTTCAGGGATAATAATATCCGCAAACTTCTTAGAAGGCTCAATAAATTGATTGTGCATTGGACGTACAACACTTACGTATTGATCAATAACTGAATCCATCGTACGACCGCGCTCTTTAATATCACGCTGCATGCGGCGCAGGATACGAAGATCCGCATCTGTATCAACGAACAGCTTAATGTCCATTAATTCACAAAGGCGTGGGTCTTCTAAAATAAGAATTCCTTCTAAAATGATTACATCTTTCGGCTCAACTGGAATAATTTCTTCTGAACGCGTATGCAATGTATAGTCATATACAGGCTTATCAATTTGCTCATATGCAAGCAACTGCTGCAAATGTTCAATTAACAGATCATTATCAAACGCAAGCGGATGATCATAATTTGTTTTTAAACGCTCTTCCATTGGTAAATGGCTTTGATCTTTGTAATAATAATCTTGCTCTAAGATTAAAATAGAATGACCTTTAAAATGGTCAAAAATCGCTTTCGTTACACTCGTTTTACCTGATCCCGAACCACCAGCAATTCCAATTACAACAGGCTTATTCGTCCCCATTCGACTATCACTCTTTCTTATTGAAGTATGCTTTTGCGCATCATATTATTCACATACACTCGTTGATCCACTTTGAATTTCACGATTTGCAACGGATGTCTCGCTGCATCTAATTCGTTTCCATCCTCATCCCAAATTTTCTCCACCGTCTGCGTAAAGTTTTCTATTTCTGGCCCAAAGAACTCCACTTCATGTCCTGGTTTGAAATGATTACGTTGCTCAATCGTTACGATGCCCGTTTCTTCATTATAATCTAACACTAAACCAGCGAAATCATACGTTGTTTTCTTACTATGATTTCCAAACATTTGCTCTTGATGTCCTGGAACCCCTTCAAAGAATGCAGGAGCTGTATCACGATTTGCACATTTATCAAGCTCATCTAACCATTCTTGTTTAAACTCAAAGTTATCAGGATCCGCACAATATGCATCAATTACTTTACGATATACAGTCGCTACAGTTGCTACGTAATGGATAGATTTCATACGTCCTTCAACTTTTAAGCTATCGATTCCAATTTCAATCATTTTCGGAATTGATAAAATTAAATTTAAATCTTTTGGACTCATCGCAAAGTGAGCATCTTCTTCTTGGAATAGAGGAAGCTCTTTTGCATCTTTATGTTGTGATACCGTTTGAACTAAATCATAGTCCCAGCGGCAAGATTGACAACAACCACCACGGTTAGAGTCACGCGCTGTCATATGGTTACTTAACGTACATCTTCCTGAATATGCGATACACATTGCACCATGGACGAATGCTTCAATTTCAATATCCACTTTTTCTTTAATCTCTTTCATCTCTTCATAGCTTGCTTCACGAGCTAATACAAGACGATGTAAACCTTCTTCTTTCCAATACTGTGCTGCTTTCCAGTTGGATAGTGATTGTTGTGTACTTAAATGCACCTCAACAGAAGGTGCTACACGTTTACACGTCTCAATAATAAGCGGATCAGCAACGATAATTCCCGTTACGCCAGCTTTTTCAATCCCTTTTAAATATTCCTCTAGCCCGTCCATATTTTCATTATGTGCAAAGATATTTGTTGTTACATATATTTTCGCTCCATATTTCTTTGCAAATTCAACACCTTCTGCCATTTCTTCCAGTGTAAAGTTACCTGCATTCGAACGAAGACCAAATTCTTGTCCACCTAAATATACAGCATCTGCCCCATAATGGATAGCTACTTTTAATTTTTCTAAGTTACCCGCAGGGATTAACAGTTCAGGTTTCTTCACAATAACGCGTTTGCCATCGATCACTCGTGAAATTTCTTGTACAGTCATTTCCTACACCCTCCTCGTTTAGTAAACCGTCTCTTTAAAGAAGAATCCTGTATCTAACGGACGATTTACCGGTTGCATTTCCTCTATCTCTTTATATAAATCGTCTTTCACGTCATAATACGCATCACGATCTTCTACACATAAATCAATAGCTTTACGATACTTCTTCGTTACCTCAATAATGTATTCAGAGCTTTTTAGTACACCATCAATTTTTAAGCTATCTACTTCACCATCGATTAGTTCCTCTAATTCATCGATGAAACAAATATCGTTTGGACTCATAATGTGAGTACCATTTTCATCTTCATAAATTGGATATTTATTGTTACGCTCTGGGTCATATAAGAACATATTCTCTTCATATTTTTTCTTTTCAATGTCAAGATTACGTCCTTGATACTCAAAGTAGTTTCCTACTAATGAACGCTTTGATTGGAACATACAAGTCATACCGTGAATTTGCACTTCAAGTTCCACTTCAGCATTTTCTTTTAATTCAACAATTTCATCTAAGCTAAGCTCACGAGCTAATACAGCACGTTTTGCTCCTCTTTGTCCCCAGTAGTTACAAGTAAACCAGTTTGTTGCTGTTGTTTCTGTATTCCAGTGCAATTGCATATTTGGCGCTACTTCGCGGACCGCCATTAATACCGCTGGATCACCGAAAACAATTGCATCTACATGTACTTCATTTAAAAATGCAACATAGTCTGTCAATTCTTCTACTTTATCATTGTGGAACATAGCATTCATTGCTACGTATACTTTTACACCATTTTCATGTGCAATCTTCACAGCTTGTTTCACATCTTCACGTGAAAATTCCCCTGCTAAACGTAAACCAAACTTTTGCTCACCGATCATTACCGCATCTGCTCCTGCTTTCGCAAGAGGTTCGATATCCGCCACTGCTTTTGGCGTTACTAACAATTCAGGTTTTTTCATACCTTGGTCACCCTTTCTTTTTACTAACAGCTACTCCATCACCAATTGGGAGAATCGTTGTATCATATCCTTCATGGTTCATAAGCCATTCATTGTACGTCTTAATACGACGGATTAAACCACGTGTACGTCTGTTTTCAATTTTCTCTTTAGTCGTTACAAGGCCATGGTACATAACATTATCTGAAATAATTACACCACCAGGATTTAATAACGGTTCATATAAGTCAAAAAAGCGACGATATTGTCCTTTTGCTGCATCAATAAAAATAACGTCAAATGTTCCATGTTCTTCTACTTGCTCGCCTGTTTCTAATGCATCACCGTAAATAACGGAAATACGCTCTTTAACTGGTGAACGTTCTATATATTCAAGTGCTTTTTCATATCGCTCGCGATTGCGCTCAACTGTCACAATGCGAGAATTTGGAATAGCTTGCATCATACGAATACTAGAATAGCCAATTGCTGTACCAAGCTCTAAAATGCTTTTCGGTCCAATTAAACGTAAAAATTGCAACATAAATTCCATTCCAAGTCGATCCATAATCGGCACATGATTTTCTTTCGCATAGTCTTCCATTTCAAGAATTAATTTATCTTTTGGATCAATAAATGATAATAGGTACTCGTTAACTGCATCCTCCATAATGGTCCTCCTTATTTACATGGAGAATTGCCTCTATGACGTCTTTTCACACATAGAATGCAATAAAAATACAAGCCAGCTTCACCCTTAGCTTGTACGTCCCGTTTTGATATTAAAAACGATTCTTCTGCCAGTTTTTAACCCGATATATTTTACCACAAAAAAGAGGGATGTGCGACCTTTTTCGCTACCCCTCCCCATTTCACTGTTTTTTCGTAATATATTTTTGCTTTAATGCATTATGCTCTTCCAATGTTTTCGCATAGTACACTTCACCAGTTGGTGCAGCTAAGAAATAATAATAATCTGTTTGCGTAGGCTCTAACGCCGCTTCTACTGAATGTTTACCAGAGTTTGCTATTGGGCCAACCGGCAATCCTTTCACAACATACGTATTGTACGGTGAGTTTATTTTTAAATCTTCGTATAATACACGTTGTTTATGCTTTCCAAGTGCGTATAATACCGTTGGATCAGTTTGCAGTGGCATACCTTTCGCTAAACGATTATAAAAGACACTAGAGATCTTTTGACGATCTGTAAAACCTGTTGCCTCTTCTTCAATAAGTGAAGACAATGTTAAAAGCTGATGAACATCCCAGTTTTTCGCTTTCATTTTTGCCTCGTTTTGAACAATGATTGCATTTGTTTTTTCAAGCATTGGAATTACAATTTCTTCTAACGTTGTATCTTTTTTATAGAAAGAGTACGTCGCAGGATATAAATAACCTTCTAATGGATATTTAATATTGCTATCAAAGATTTTATCCGTTAGTAACTTCGGATACTTTTTCTGCATTTTTTGAATAAATGCTTTATCGTTTAATTGACGTACGACATCATCTTTATTCCACTTTAATTCGTTTGCAACCGTTTCTGCAATTTCGGTTACTTGTGCCCCTTCTTTTATCGTCACTTTATAAAGAGCTGGACGATGTACATTACCAGATGACATTTGTTCTATAACATCTTTTGCATTCATTGAAGAATTTAATAAATATGTACCCGCTTGTAAATTTTTAGATTTAGCCTTTGTATAAAAACTAAAAACTGTACCGTTTTTCACAGCACCTTTTTCTTCTAAAATCTCACCAATTTTACTAGTAGATGATCCCTTTGGAATTTCTACTTCAATCTCTTTTTTATTCCCGCTGTCAACTGGTCCTAATGCGGATGAAATATACGCATAGACTGAACCACAAACTAAAAGCAGTGCAATAATCGAAAATAAAAAAATGCGTCTACGCTTCTTTTTCACTTGATTCTCTACCAAAACTCTTCCTCCTTATTCAATTGTAGGCCATATGTACATATTTCTATACAACACGATACAAAATCACAATAAACTTACCTATCATTTTTGACAGATACTTTATTTTTTCTACAATCCGTCTCATTATACTACAAAGGATTACACAGTTTCGACAAAAAATCTTTCATTTTACATATAAAAAAAGGTGGACTATATGTCGTCCACCTTTTCAATACTTAATTATTCAGCTTCTTGCTCATCAGCTAGAGTGTTGAACATTTCTTGTACCATTTCCCACTCTTCTTCAGATTCGATTGGAAGTAAACTTCCGCCCTCTTCTTCATTTTGCTCATAAGCCATTGCATCATAAATTGGGTCTCCATCTTCGTCTACTTCACCGATTGGAGAAAAGACTACGTATGATTTTTTACCGAATTTTTCAGCATCAAAAGTGAAAATAATTTCACATAAATGTTCGTTACCTTTTTCGTCTACAATTGTAATTTGATTTTCTTCCATTTTGGTCACCTCTTATTTACTATCTAAAAATCCTTGTAAGATTACGACTGCAGCCATCTTATCGATTACTTGCTTTCGCTTCTTACGACTTACATCAGCTGAAATGAGCAGACGTTCCGCTGCCATCGTTGACAAACGCTCGTCCCACATTACAACGTCTAATTGTAACAGCTCTCGTAGGTTTTCTGCAAATTGCTGGCACGCTTCACCACGTGGGCCAATTGTACCATTCATATTTTTAGGTAAACCTACTACTATTTTGTCCACATTGTACTGCTTTACTAACTCAGAAATACGGTCAAAACCAAAATTACCTCTTTCTTCGTTAATTTTAATTGTTTCTAACCCTTGTGCTGTCCAGCCCATTTCGTCGCTAATTGCAACTCCGACTGTTTTTGTACCTACATCTAAACCTAATATCCGCATAAACTACTCCTCACGATGATGTTTCAAGTAAGACTTCACAAGCTCTTCAATTAATTCATCACGTTCAAGCTTGCGAATGATGCTTCGTGCATCTTTATGGCGAGGTATGTATGCTGGGTCTCCACTTAATAAATAACCGACGATTTGGTTAATCGGATTATAGCCTTTTTCTTGAAGTGCATCATACACAGTTAAAAGTACATCATTTACATGGACACTCTGTTTTTCATCTTGAATGCTAAACTTCATTGTTTTATCAAAACCGTCCATTTCAAGCACCTCACTTATATAGTAAGTATAGGGAGAAGAACTTCTCCTCTCCCTACCATTGTACACTACTATCTCTTTATTTTGAAACAGATTTAACGTACTCTTGTACAAATGCTAAAGCTTCCTCAACTTGCGCTGGGTTTTTACCGCCCGCTTGTGCCATATCAGGACGGCCACCACCGCCACCGCCACAACGAGAAGCTACTTCTTTCACAAGTTTACCAGCATGGTATCCTTGGCTAATTAAATCTTTCGTTACGCCAGCTAAGATGTTTACTTTATCATCATTTACAGACGCTAATACGACAACTGCTGATTCTAATTTATTTTTCAGGTCATCCATCATCGTACGTAAGTTGTTCATATCTGCAACATTTACTTTTGCCGCTAATACGTTCACGCCATCAACTGTCATTACTGAATCAGTTAAGTTTCCAGCTTCGATATTGCTTAATTTCGCTGCAAGAGATTCGTTTTCTTTTTGAAGTTGTTTTACTTCAGCAAATAAACCATCTACTCTTGTTAAAATATCTTTCGGATTTGTTTTCATTTTTCCAGCTGCTTCTTTTAATAAACCTACTTGATCGTTCATTAATTCATAAGCAGACTTACCAGTTACCGCCTCAATACGACGAGTTCCTGCACCGATACCAGACTCAGCAACAATTTTGAAAATACCGATAGAAGCTGTGTTATCAACGTGACAACCACCGCAAAGCTCTAAGCTATAATCGCCAACTTGTACAACGCGTACAACATCACCGTATTTTTCACCGAATAATGCCATTGCGCCCATTTCTTTCGCTTCTTCGATTGCTTTTTGAGAAATCTCAACATCAATACTTTCCCAAATTTTCTCGTTTACAATACGCTCAATTTTTTCTAATTCGTCAGCTTGTACTTGACCGAAGTGAGAGAAGTCAAAGCGTAAACGTTCAGAAGTTACAAGAGAACCTGCTTGGTTAACATGCGTTCCAAGAACGTCTTTTAATGCTTGGTGTAGTAAGTGAGTTGCTGTATGGTTTTTCACAACGCTACTACGGTTTTTCGTATCGATAATAGCTTTCACAGCCGCATCTTTCGTTAACGTACCTTCTTCCACAACAACTTTGTGTAAGTTTTGACCATTTGGTGCTTTTTGTACGTCTTTTACAAGAACTTTCACGCCATCAGCAAGAAGGTAACCACGGTCTGCAATTTGTCCGCCGCTCTCAGCATAGAATGGTGTTACATCAAGCATCAATTGTCCTTCTTCGCCAGCTTGTAAGCTGTCTGTGTATTCGCCGTTTTTCACAAGTGCAACAACGTTACTTTCTGTTGCAACTGTACCGTAACCAACGAATTCGCTCGCTACTTTCACTTCTCCAAGGACACCGCCTTGAACTTGCATAGAATCAACGTCTTGACGAGCAGCACGTGCACGCTCACGTTGTTTTTCCATTTCATTTTCAAAGCCTTCTTGATCAACTGTCATACCAGCTTCTTCTGCATATTCTTCTGTTAATTCAATTGGGAAACCGTATGTGTCATATAGACGGAACGCATCTACTCCAGAAATAACAGTTGTTTTTTCTTCTTTTGCTTTTGCGATAACTTCAGCTAAAATTGCTTCACCATCATGAAGTGTTTCGTGGAAACGCTCTTCTTCATTTTTCACAACTTTTGCGATGAAATCTTTCTTCTCAAGTACTTCTGGATAGAAGTCTTTCATTACTTCTCCAACAACCGGTACTAATTCAAACATGAATGGACGGTTGATGTTTAATTTCTTAGAGTAACGAACAGCACGGCGTAATAAACGACGTAATACATAACCACGGCCTTCGTTAGATGGAAGAGCACCGTCACCAACAGCGAATGTGACTGTACGGATATGGTCAGCAATTACTTTAAACGCCATATCTTTTTCTAAGTCACCATTACGATACTTCTCACCAGAGATTGTTTCTGTTGCACCAATCATTGGCATGAACAAGTCTGTGTCAAAGTTTGTAGGCACATCTTGAACGATAGATGTCATACGCTCTAGACCCATCCCTGTATCGATGTTTTTCTTAGGAAGTGGTGTATATGAACCGTCTGGATTATGGTTAAATTGAGAGAATACAAGGTTCCATACTTCTAAGTAACGCTCGTTTTCTCCGCCCGGATATAATTCTGGGTCACTAAAGTCATTACCGTAAGCTTCTCCGCGGTCATAGAAAATCTCCGTATTCGGTCCACTTGGTCCTTCACCGATATCCCAGAAGTTTTCTTCTAAACGGATGATGCGCTCTTTTGGAACACCCATTTTCTCATTCCAAATTGTGAATGCTTCTTCATCTTCTGGATGGATTGTAACTGATAATAATTCTTTATCGAATCCGATCCATTTGTCACTCGTTAAGAATTCCCAAGCCCAAGTAATTGCTTCTTCTTTAAAGTAATCACCGATTGAGAAGTTCCCTAACATTTCAAAGAATGTATGGTGACGAGCTGTTTTCCCTACGTTTTCAATATCGTTTGTACGAATTGATTTTTGAGCATTTGTAATACGTGGATTTTGCGGGATTACGCGTCCATCAAAATATTTTTTTAATGTTGCTACACCACTGTTAATCCATAAAAGAGATGGATCCTCATGTGGAACTAGTGATGCACTAGGTTCTACTGCATGTCCTTTTTCTTGGAAAAAGTCTAAAAACATTTGACGAATTTGTGCGCCTGTTAGTTGTTTCATTGTATTTTCCTCCTTAAATATAAAAAACTCCCGCCCCTATAAAAGGGACGAGAGTTAACTCGCGATACCACCCTAATTATGAATTGATTGTTATAACAATCAATTCATCACCTCATGGTGCCGTAACGTGGCAAGACGGCAGTGATTAGCTGCTCTCAGGATTAGCTTTCTGTTACCCTTCATTTAAAGCTTCTTTCAGCCATGTGGAAGCTTCTCTCTATAAATGGACTGTAACGTACTTGTTCCGTCATTGATTTAATGTATTATATGACTAAATATAATAGAATTCTCTTAAGTTTGTCAATGTAGATAATCATTTATATTATATCAATTGTTTATTAATCATAGCTATTCTACTAGTCATTCTTAACAGCCTTTTCATATATTATGCATGTATTAATAAATTGTACTAATCCTATAAACTTTTCTGAACATTTTATTTTTGTTATAATCAAATTATCAATAATAAAGGAGCGATTATAATGACAACCTTATTGAATAAAGCTAAAAATATGTTAACGACTGATGAAACGATATTATTTTACGCAGCATGTTCATTAGATATATTTATATATCGTTCCGTCGCAAGACCAGGGCTGTTAATTTTAACGAACAAACGACTCTTCTTTTATGGACCAGATGTAAGTAAGAACCCATTATTTGAGGAGTACTCTTTCACAAAAATTTCTAATCTAAAAGAGAAAAAACATCTTTTCAGCAGTCAAATTGTATTTATGTATGATAATGAATGGAAAATAATAAAACATATTCAAACAAATGATGTCAGCTCTCTCGTTCAACAAATACACGAACAGCTCTCTAAATAATGAAAGCCCTCTACTTTTATAAATAGAGGGCTTTCTTATTACACATCTTCTCTTTTCCAAAGAGGTCTCACATGCACAATCACTGTACGAATAACAGCTAAAATCGGAACCGATATTAACAACCCCACAATCCCCGCAACCTCTCCTCCAACTAGTAAGGCAAGCATAATAATAACAGGATGCATGCGAAGCGACTTACCAACAATGTAAGGCGATAAAATGTTACTTTCCAAAAATTGTAAAATAGCAATCGTAATCCCTGCCTTAATGAGTAAACTCGTTGATACAGTTGCTGCAATCATTAATGTCGGGATTGCTCCTAAAATAGGACCAAAGTATGGTATTATATCCGTCACCCCAATAATAATGCCAAGTAATAATGGATATTTCATGCCGATAAACCAAAAAGAAAGAACGGACACTCCCCCTAATACTAAGCAAACAAATAACTGTCCTCGAATATAACTTCCGAGTGACTTATCAATTTCTTTTGCAAGCATTTGTCCCGTACTACGCCATTTACTCGGGACTAGTTTCCAAAAGATATGATAAAACTCACCATAATCTTTTAATATGTAAAATACAATGAACGGTATTAAAAAAATAATGAGCAATGAATCGAGTACACCGCGAGCTGTACTCATCACTTTATTTAAAAGTGCTTGTATTTTTGCTTCTACACCACCAAAAATTTGTTTCACCTTTTCATGAATAAATGATGGAAAATTCGCCGTTTGTTCCGTAACGCCATCCATCCAAGAATCATACATTTTTGTAAACTGCGGAAATTGTTCATTGATTTCTTGTAACTGCTTAATAACGACTGGTGTTCCTTTATAAATTCCATAACCAATTCCGCCAAAGAAAAGGATGTAAATAAGCAAAATAGCGAGTGTGCGCGGCATCCCTTCCTTATGAATTTTTTCAATTAAAGGATGCAATAAATACGCAATAAAACACGCAATAAGAAACGGTGTAATCGCCACTTTAAATACAAAAATAATCGGTGCCCATAGCGGCTTAATCTTTAAAAAGACGAGCAGACAAAGAAATACAAGTAACAATAATCCTAAACGATATATCCAAATGATTTTAAGATTCTTCACACGAAAAACCTCCTCCACCTTTATTTTGAAAATAAATAGGGTAGGTTATGTGCAAAACTTTTAAAATCTTTTCATACCGACCATACTGTTTTGTAAAGACGTACATATACATAACATAACAAGGACAACCACCCCTGAGAATGCAACATGAAACAATATAATCAGGAGGGCTCATAATGGTTTTATTTATGCTCATCTTATCTGCACTTTTTATGATTCTTGAATGGATTTGTATCGGGTTTGGTATTTGGAAAGGTTTCTTTATTCGTTCTTCACGAAAAGAAAGGGCGAAGCAATTATTTCATTACGGCATGCTTGGCGTTGGATGTTACGGCCTATCTTATCTCTTCTCTGAAATTGGACTTTTATATTTGCATACAAGCGCATAAAAAAACTCCCTTATCATGAAGGGAGTTTTTTACGCTTATAAATAAGATTTAATCATCTTACGTGCTTTTTTCATATTACGTTTTGAAAATACATCTTGTTTGCGAGCATATTGATATGCTGCCGCTCCAACACCTAATGCGATTAATGAATTGCGTAGATTCAAAGTAAATCCCCCTTTTCGTTATCCGATCGTTCTTTCGTTTTCATCAAATAAATCATCAAGAGAGCTTAATGAACCATCTTCCTCTACTTGATGCGTATGGATTTTCCCCTTTGAAACCGATAATTCGATATAACAATTCCAGCAATAAAATTGGTTGACACCTATTTTTCCAATGTCTTTCCCTTTGCAATTTGGACAAATAAACATATGGCTTTCATCTCCTTACAGTCTCCCAGATTCTATTCGCCATTATGTCCAAACCGCATTCATTTATACATTGCTGGAGCCTTTCAACGTTATACGTTTGAAAGTTTCACTATATAATCTCACCTTGTTACATGAAATCATACGGTGAAATGTTTTCCACGTCCATTTCTTCACCATTAACTGTTACTATCTGTACTTCTCCTTGTGATTCTTGCAAACGACTGGCTAAAGTCGTTTGACGCATTACATCATCAAGGCGATTTACACCAGACTGGAAAGCGGCTTCCTCCCCGCAAATAATAAGGAACTTCTTACTTCTTGTAATACCAGTATAAATTAAATTACGACGTAACATACGATTGTAACTTTTTACTATCGGCATAATCACAATCGGAAATTCACTACCTTGCGATTTATGAATCGAACAACAATATGCATGTGTAATTTGATTTAAATCCGGCTTTGTATATGTTACCTCAATTCCATCAAATGAAACGATAATCATATCTTGTTGCTCAACGTTCTCTTTCGCATAAAACACCGAAACAATTTCTCCGATATCACCATTAAACACTTGGCTCTCCGGCTGATTAACAAGCTGTAGTACTTTATCGCCTCTTCGATATACAACATCACCGTAAGCAATTTCTTTACTCTTTTCCCTTTTCGGATTAAACACTTCTTGCAACGCTTCGTTTAGTACATTAATACCAGCCGGTCCACGATACATCGGGGCCAACACTTGTACATCTCTTGCGCTAAACCCTTTTGTCTTAGCATTTTCACAAACCTTCTTAACAACCTCAACAATTTGTGCTCCTGTACAGCCAATAAACGAACGATCTTTTTGGTTTTGCGCTAAATCTGGCGGGAGCGTTCCATTTTTTATCGCATGGGCAAGTTGGATAACAGATGAACCTTCCGCTTGACGATAAATCTCAGTAAGCTTTACTGTTGGAACTGCACCTGCATTCAATAAATCTTTCAACACTTGTCCTGGTCCTACAGATGGCAACTGATCTTCATCACCTACAACGATAACTTGAATGTTTGTCGGCAGTGATTTAAACAGCTGATTCGCAAGCCAAATATCAACCATTGAAAATTCATCAATTATGAGCAATTTCCCTTGTACCGGGTCCGTTTCATTACGTTGGAAAGACCCTTCTGGTGTCCAGCCAAGTAAACGATGAATTGTACAAGCTGGAAGACCTGTTGATTCACTCATACGCTTCGCCGCTCTTCCCGTTGGAGCCGTTAATAATATTGGAAATGGATTATCATCACTATATTCATTCGGATTTAACGATAGCCCGTGAAGTGACGCATACATTTCAACAATTCCTTTAATAACTGTTGTTTTCCCTGTTCCTGGTCCACCTGTCAATAACATCATCGGTTTATGAAGTGCCGTTTGAATTGCTTCTTGCTGAAGCGGTGCATACTGAACAGTCAGCTGTTCTTCAATTTCACCTAACGTCTTTAACACTTCAGCTTCAGGAAATGAAGGTGTTTCTTCTTGATTCATAAGCCTCCGAATAGACTTTACAACACCTTTTTCAGAGTAGAATAACGATGCTAAATACACTCGTTCTTCTTCTATTATGACTTTCCCTTCACTTTGCATCATTTCAACGCAGCCTATAATGTCTTCCTCTGTCACTCTTCCTTCTTGGCTGTTTAAAAGTGACATCGTTTCTCTTACAAGTTGATCTTTTCCCATATAAACGTGACCGAGTTGCAGTGAAACATTCTCTAGCGTATAAAAACATCCTGCACGTACACGATCATCGTGATTACCCGATATCCCTAACGCACGTCCTATATCATCTGCTCGTCCAAAGCCAATGCCGTCCACTTCTTCAATAAGTTGATATGGATTATTACGAATCACTTCTAACGTCATCTCTTTATATT
This sequence comes from Bacillus sp. CCNWLW194, assembly GCF_037120585.1. Taxonomy (NCBI): domain Bacteria; kingdom Bacillati; phylum Bacillota; class Bacilli; order Caryophanales; family Bacillaceae; genus Bacillus; species Bacillus sp. CCNWLW194. The sequence goes on from NZ_JBBBBL010000003.1 coordinate 31,091, forward strand.
GTTGGTAAATCTTAATAGAAAGCTTCGTTCCAAAACCGTAACCATTTAAAAAGCTCATTACTTTCTCTAGCCCTTGATGCTCAACAATTGTCTCATATATTTCCTGCGCTTTTTGTTTGTTGACAACACCACTTAACGCCTCAGGATCATCCATAATTTTAGAAATGGCATGTTCCCCAAGATGGTCCACAATTTTTTCAGCTGTACGCTTTCCGATTCCTTTAAATAAATCACTCGCTAAATATTGCACCATACCTGCTTTTGTTTGCGGTAATTCTTTTTTAAATGTTTCAACTAAATATTGTTTCCCATACTTTGGATGATCCTTAAAATGACCTGTCAATGTAAACATTTCATCTTCATGCATACGGGGAAAATGACCATTTATCATCACTTTTTTTTCGTCGTACGTTTCATTTGTTTCAATGACTTTCATACTGACAACGGAATAGAGGTTTTCTTCGTTGTGGAAAATGGTATGAAGAACTTGCGCTTTTATAAACTTTTTCTCTTCCTCAAACAAATCCATTGCATGTTGATTTCCCATCTTTCCTCTCCTTTCCGATCTTTTCACTTTAATGAACAGTACATCCCCCACCTCTTTAGATGAGGGATAACTACTCATTAAACTATATGTTCATCTTATTCAGCTTCTTGCTCTAATAAACGAACACCATTACCAGCTAAGAAGTGATCTGGCTGAATTTCAGTTGCTTTCTTAAATAAAGCCAGAGCCTTCTCGTTATTTTCTTCAAATACGTACGCAACACCTAAATTATAATACGCATCCGCATGCTCTTCATCCATTTCTAATACCTTTTCAAAATAAGGTTTCGCCTCTTGAATATGTTCTAAACGCGCAAAGCAAAGTCCGCACTGAAACATAGCTTCTACATCGTTTTCATCTAATTCTGTTGCTCTTTGTAAAAATGGCAGTGCAAGACGATCGTTTCCAAGTTGCACATGTGTGATACCTAGCATAAATGTTACATCAGCTGATTGTAATCCAGATTGCATTGCTTGTTCAAATACAGCTTTTGCCTCTGCAAATTGCTCTTGGCCGTAATACACATTTCCTAATCCATAATAAGCAGCTGCAGATTTATCATCTAACTCTAATGCACGTTTATAAAATAAAATTGCTCTTTCACTATCACCTAGTACATCTAATAAGTTCGCAAAATTAATGTATCCAAGTGCATCTTTTGGATTTTCTTCAATTGCTTCTGTAAAATTTTTAGCAGCTTCTTCCCAGTTTCCTTCTTGCATATATTTAATACCTGTTTCAAGTTTGTTTGACATGTCCTTCACCTCTACAACAAATTATAACAAAGAATGTATTTTCCAAGCGAACGAAAATTCGCTTTATGTAAAAGAAACCTCTAACCGCGAATCGGCAGAGGCTTCTCGTTTTATCCTAAATAATCCAATTTCTTACCGCTACGGTATACTTCATCAATTGTAGCACCACCTAAGCACTCATCTCCATCATAGAAAACAACTGCTTGTCCTGGTGTAATTGCACGAATTGGCTCGTCACAAAGAATACGAACTGTATTTTCATCAACGATTTGAACCGTTACTTTATTGTCTTCTTGACGATAACGGAATTTCGCTGTGCACTTAAATTCTTTTTCTTTCGCTTCATTACTTACCCAGCCGATATTCGTAGCAATAACTTCATCACCATATAGAAGTTCGTTATGGAATCCCTGATCAACATATAGAATGTTTTCTTTCAAGTTCTTCCCAACAGCAAACCATGGATCACCGTTACCACCAATACCAAGGCCATGACGCTGTCCAATTGTATAATACATTAAACCGTCATGCTTTCCTTTCACTTCACCAGATAATGTTTGCATCACACCTGGTTGTGCTGGTAAATAGTTACTTAAGAAATCTTTAAAGTTACGCTCACCAATGAAGCAAATACCTGTACTATCTTTCTTCGCCGCTGTCGCTAAACCAGCTTCTTTCGCCATTTCACGAATTTGTGGTTTCTTCAGCTCACCCAGCGGGAACATTGTTTTTGATAATTGCTCTTGGCTTAATTGATTTAAGAAATACGTTTGATCTTTATTGTCATCAACGCCGCGAAGCATTTTATATTCGCCGTCCATATAAGCAACACGTGCATAATGACCTGTCGCTACATAATCAGCACCAAGCGCAATTGCATGCTCTAAAAATGCTTTAAATTTAATTTCTTTATTACACATTACATCTGGGTTTGGTGTACGACCAGCTCGGTATTCATCTAAGAAGTACGTAAATACTTTATCCCAGTATTGTTTTTCAAAGTTTACTGCATAATACGGAATACCAATTTGGTTACACACTTCAATTACATCATTGTAATCTTCGGTTGCTGTGCAGACACCATTCTCATCCGTATCATCCCAGTTTTTCATAAAAATTCCGATTACATCATAACCTTGCTCTTTTAATAAAAGAGCTGCTACAGATGAATCGACGCCACCGGACATCCCGATGACAACGCGTGTTTCGTGAGGTAGTTTGTTCATCATGTCACCTCCCATGCTAATTTTGTGTTAATCGCTTCACGATTTTCACTGTTTCGTACGCCGCTTTCTCAATTTGCTCTTTCGTATTTCCAAGTCCGAAACTAAAGCGTACGGATGAACGTATTTGATCGGAGTCTTTTCCGAACATCGCCACTAATACATGTGATGGATCAATTGAACCAGCTGTACAAGCCGAACCACTTGACACTGCAATGCCAGCTAAGTCTAAGTTCACAAGAAATGGTTCAATGTTCATTCCTGTAAAACTAATATTAAGCACATGTGGTAAGCGATATTCTAAGTTTCCGTTTACCTCGAAAGTAATGTCTTCATTTTTGAAGACAGATACCATTATATCTTTAAACTCTTCATATTGGGCATTTTTTTGCTCACGAGTTTTTTCAGCTAACAAAATTGCTTGCTGTAAACCAACAATACTCGGTACATTTTCAGTACCAGCACGGCGTTTTCTTTCCTGCTCCCCGCCTATTAATAACGGTTCAAATTTCACATTTGCACCAGCGTATAGGAACCCTACACCTTTTGGTCCGTTAATTTTATGAGCTGAAATTGATAATAGATCAATGCCAAACTCTTTCACATCAATTTCTACTAAGCCATAAGCTTGTACCGCATCTGTATGGAAATAAGCTTGATGCTCTTTTAGCAGCTTACCTATTTCCGCTATTGGTTGCATCGTCCCAACTTCATTATTCCCAAACATAACGGATACAAGGATTGTCTCTTCTGTTAATGCCTTTTGTATGTCAGAAACTTGAACGCGTCCTGTTTTATCAACAGGTAAATATGTCACTTCAAATCCTTCACGCTCTAACAATTCACACGTATGCAAAATTGCATGATGTTCAATTTGTGTCGTTATAATATGGTTACCTTTATGACGGTTCGCACGCGCTACACCGATAAGCGCTAAATTATCAGCTTCCGTACCACCGCTCGTAAATATAATTTCATTCGGATTCGCATGAATGCTACGTGCGCATGCGCGTCTCGCCTCATCTACTGCATGGCGCGTTTGACGTCCATAAAAGTGAATACTAGACGGGTTTCCGAATGTTTCTGTCATATATGGAATCATCTTTTCGACCACTTCTGGGTGAGTCGGAGATGTCGCAGCATGATCTAAGTAAATGCGTTCCATTAAATCTCCTTCTTTCCAAATCGTTTCACAAGGAATTAAATGTAAAACATATAGCCCCCGTGATTTTCTTCCTCATAACGTACTAAATCTTCTAACGTTGTACTATCTAACACTTCTTGCACCGCATCACGAACACGCATCCATAATTGGCGTTGTGCTGGCTCTTCTTCTTCTATCATTTCTACAACACTAATCGGACCCTCTAACACACGGATTACATCCCCAGCTGTAATGTTAGCCGGCTGATCTGATAATACATATCCACCATATGCACCACGCGTACTCTTTACAAGACGAGCGTTACGAAGTGGTGAAATTAATTGCTCTAAGTAATGTTCAGATAAATCATGTGCCTGCGCAATTGATTTTAATGAAATTGGACCTTCACCAAATTTTTTTGCAAGATCGATCATAATTGTTAAGCCGTAGCGGCCTTTTGTTGAAATCTTCATCTATTTTGCACCTCTTTTCAAATTTTCACTTCTATTGGTTATATCTTATTTATAAAAGAACACAATTTAAAATCCTATGAAATTATAGCATAATATAGTATTATAAGAAATTTCAACTTGTGTATCAAAATGATAACATAAAATCACATTGAAAAACTCGGAAATTATTACAATTGAAAGAAAAATGAAAATATTCATATTCATATTTCCCACAAAACAGCATCCTATTTCAAATTCCACTAAAAAAAATGATACGATAGAAAGAGATTATACATTAAGGGAGACGGTAAAAATGAAACAACCACTCGCACATCGAATGCGCCCTACAAATATTCAAGAAATTATCGGACAACAACATTTAGTTGGTGAAGGAAAGATTTTATGGCGAATGGTCCAAGCAAATCATTTTCAATCTATAATTTTATACGGCCCTCCAGGCACCGGAAAAACATCAATTGCTAGCGCAATCGCAGGAAGTACCGGTACTCCGTTTCGTCTATTAAACGCTGTTACCCATAATAAAAAAGATATGGAAGTTGTCGTACAAGAAGCGAAAATGCATCGACATCTTGTTTTAATTTTAGATGAAGTGCACCGTCTAGATAAAGCAAAGCAGGACTTTCTATTACCTCATTTAGAAAGTGGGATTCTTACTTTAATTGGTGCAACGACAAGTAATCCATTTCATGCGATAAACTCTGCTATTCGGAGCAGGTGTCAAATTTTCGAGTTACACGCCCTGACAGAAGACGATCTTTTAATTGGCTTAAAACGAGCACTTGAAGATAAAGAAAAAGGTCTTGGGGAATATGATGTAACGGTTACACCTGAAGCATTACATCACTTTGCAAATGCATCAGGCGGAGATATGCGTTCCGCTTATAATGCACTTGAACTAGCTGTATTATCTAGCTTTACAACGGATGACAAAGCTGTGGAAATCACGCTAGAAATCGCAGAAGAATGCTTGCAAAAAAAGAGCTTCGTTCACGATAAAGGTGGAGATGCTCATTATGACGTATTATCGGCATTTCAAAAATCGGTGCGCGGAAGTGATGTAAATGCAGCACTTCATTATTTAGCACGCCTTATTGAAGCAGGTGATTTACAAAGTATTGGTAGACGTCTTCTTATTATGGCATATGAAGATATCGGACTTGCTAGCCCGCAAGCCGGACCACGTACACTAGCAGCTATAGAATCAGCTGAACGGGTTGGATTCCCAGAGGCACGCATACCACTTGCAAATGCCGTTATCGAGCTGTGCCTATCACCAAAATCAAACTCAGCTTATAAAGCACTTGATGCTGCATTACACGATTTACGTAACGGTCAAACAGGCGACATCCCAAGTCATTTAAAAGATAGTCATTACAAAGGCGCAGAATCACTTGGAAGAGGCATTGGATACTTATACCCACACGACCAACCAAATGGCTGGGTACAACAACAATACTTACCTGATAAAATAAAAAACAAACAATATTATAAACCGAAAACGACAGGAAAATTTGAGCAAGCACTTTCTACTGTATATGAAAGATTACAAAGTTCGAATAAAACGAAAAATAAAGGGTAACATAAGCGAAAACGTCACCATTATGGAGGCTTCGCTTATGAAAACACGTCAAGATGCATGGACAAAAGAAGACGATCTCCTTTTAGCCGAAACTGTTTTACGGCATATTCGCAGCGGCAGTACACAAATAAAAGCATTCGATGAAGTCGGCGATACATTGAACCGTACTTCAGCAGCTTGCGGATTTAGATGGAATGCTGAAGTAAGACCGAATTACGAAGATGCGGTGCAACTTGCAAAAAAACAACGTAAAGAATTAAAGCGCTCTGAAGCTAAAATAGAAAAAGAGCATTTCACGAAAACGAAACAACTCGTAATCGATGCCGAGTTTTCAGAAGATATTACGCCAAATAAACAAGAACTTACAATGCAAAATATCATCTCGTTTTTGCAAAATTTGGAGCATAACAACCCTTCACTCGCAAAATTACAAACTGAAAATGAAGTATTACAGACTCAGCTCACGTCCCTGAAAAAAATGAATCATGAACTTGAAGCAAAATTAGCGGTACTCTCAAAAAAACAACAAGCAATCGAAGAAGATTATGCGATGCTTGTTAGAATTATGGACCGTGCTCGAAAACTTGTTTCGGTTGAAGAACAAGAAGAACAGATCGCTCCCATTTTCAAGACAGATCAAAATGGAAATTTAGATATTATATATTCTGCAGAGAATTAAAAACAGGGATGTCACTCTTTTGATTAAGTGACATCCCTTTTTATTTTTTCTGTGAATGATATATTGGTAAATGAAATTATATTGACGATTTTTCAAATATATCTATCGTAACTTACAATATATCAACGATTTTTTTAATTATATCAACTATTCGACAAGAGATATCGATTTACCAACAAATATTGACAAAACAAGTCGATTTGTTACAAAAGGAAATTTACGGAGTGAATTGGATATGTTTAACTTAAATGTCACTATAAACATATACGATTGAAAGGAGCCGATTGCCATTTCATTAGTAGTCTTCAAAATAACACTCGGTATTCTCGTTCTAACTTTAGGCCTTTTTACAATTCATAGTTTAAAAAAGACCTCAGGTTATAAATCGGACAAATACGATTATTCTTTATTAGGATTACTTACACTTGAAGTATTAGTATTGCAAATATCAGCAGTTCTTTAAAATATAATAGAAAAAGCATATACCCTAGACGGATATATGCTTTCTTTTTATTCTTGTCCTACACGTTTCACTTCTACATTTTTAATGCGTTCACGTACAACGTGACTTGCCATAATTAAGCCTGCCACAGATGGTACGAAGGCATTTGATGAAGGCGGTAATTTCGCTTTACGAATTTTCGCATTTTCGTCTGGTACAATTTCTTTACGTACTTCTTCACGAATTACGATTGGGTTTTCATCAGAGAAGACAACTTTTACACCTTTTTTAATACCCTCTTTACGAAGCTTCGTACGAATTACTTTCGCAATTGGATCTGTATGTGTTTTAGAGATGTCCGCAATACGGAAACGAGTTGGGTCCATTTTATTTGCTGCACCCATACATGAGATAATTTTAATTTTACGACGTAAACATTGTTTAATTAAATGGATCTTGAACGTAATCGTATCCGATGCATCCACTACGAAGTCTAAACCGTGTTTAAAGAACTCTTCATATGTTTCATCTGTATAAAACATTTCTAGTCCAATTACTTCACACTCTGGGTTAATGTCTGCGATACGCTCTTTCATTAATTCTACTTTTGAACGTCCTACAGTAGATACTAAAGCGTGAATTTGACGGTTTACGTTTGTAATATCTACAACGTCTTTATCAACTAATACAAGACGCCCAACGCCAGAACGCGCTAACGCTTCAGCGGAAAAAGAACCTACGCCGCCAATTCCTAAAATACCGACTGTACTATTTTTTAATATTTCAAGTCCTTCTTTACCGAAGGCTAATTCATTACGTGAAAATTGATGTAACATTCAGCTCTACACTCCTATTACAAAAATGGTCTACCATGTATTCTAGCGTTTTTCCGACTATTTGTATAGAAAAAGTTATAGAATTCCTAAAAATACATATTTCGAGCATGAAAACATAGTGTAAACCAACTTTTATTTCTTCCTAAATACAGTTTTAAAAAGGAGGATTCAGAGAACCGAGCAGATCGAGGCGCGTATGCTAGGAGGAGCGCAGTGTAGGAGTACTACTCGAGCACCGGACTAGCATACGTAACGATGAGATGCGACAGTTATCTGAACCGGACTTTTTAAACTTCCTATCAAAAAAAGCCTAGATGGTATTAGTATAACCATCTAGACCCTATTTTTACTTCTCTTACTTCTCTTCTTTCAAGCTCAATTTCAAGTTCAACTCTTCAAGCTGTGCTTCTGCAACTGGGCTTGGAGCTTCTGTTAATAAGCAGCTTGCACTTGCTGTTTTCGGGAATGCAATCGTATCACGAAGGTTCGTACGACCTGCAAGTAACATAACAAGGCGGTCTAAACCTAATGCGATACCGCCATGTGGTGGCGTACCGTATTCGAATGCTTCTAATAAGAATCCGAATTGCTCTTGCGCTTCTTCTTGTGAGAATCCAAGTGCTTTGAACATTTTTTCTTGTACGTCACGCTCGTAAATACGAAGTGATCCACCACCAAGCTCATAACCATTTAATACAAGGTCGTATGCTTGTGCACGTGCTTTTTCTGGTGCTGTTTCTAATAACTCAACATCTTCACGGAATGGCATTGTGAATGGGTGGTGAGCTGCGAAGTAACGATCTGCATCTTCGTCGTACTCAAGAAGTGGCCAATCCGTTACCCATAGGAAGTTATATTTACTTTCGTCAATTAACTCAAGCTCTTTACCTAGACGTAAGCGAAGTGCGCCTAAGCTATCTGCAACAACACTCTTCTTATCTGCTACGAATAGTAATAAGTCGCCAGCAGTAGCTTCTAGCGTAGTCATTAACACGTTTGCATCCTCTTCACCGAAGAATTTCGCAATCGGTCCTTTTAAGCCGTCTTCTTCCACTTTAAGCCAAGCTAGACCTTTAGCACCGTATACTTTTACGAATTCAGTTAATGCATCGATATCTTTACGAGAGTATTTGCTCGCAGCACCTTTTGCATTAATTGCTTTTACTTGTCCGCCGCTTTCTACAGCACTTGTAAATACTTTAAACCCACAACCTGCTGCAAACTCAGATAAGTCTGTTAGTTCCATTTCAAAGCGTGTATCTGGCTTATCAGAACCGTAGCGAGCCATTGCATCAGCATATTTCATACGAGGGAATGGTGCGCTAACTTCTACACCTTTTGCATCCTTCATAACTTTCGTCATCATGCGCTCCATCATATCTAAAATTTCATCTTGTGTTAAGAATGAAGCCTCGATATCGATTTGCGTGAATTCTGGTTGACGGTCCGCACGTAAATCTTCGTCACGGAAACAACGTGCTACTTGATAGTAACGCTCAAATCCACCGACCATAAGAAGCTGTTTAAATAGCTGCGGAGACTGTGGTAATGCATAGAATTCGCCGTCATGTACACGACTTGGTACTAAATAGTCACGAGCTCCTTCTGGCGTGCTCTTCGTTAAAATTGGTGTTTCCACTTCTAAGAATTCTTCTGTATCTAAGAAGTTACGAATTGTTTTCGTTACGTCGTGACGCATTTTGAATGTGTTAAACATTACAGGACGACGTAAGTCTAAATAACGATATTTTAAACGCACATCTTCTGATGCATCTGTATCATCAGCAATAATGATTGGCGTTGTTTTCGCTGCATTTAATACGTTTACTTTCGTTGCTTGTACTTCAATACGACCAGTTACCATATTGTCATTAATTGCACCTTCACCACGCTCAACAACTGTACCTTCTACGTGTAATACGTATTCGCTACGAATTGTTTCTGCTACTTCTAGCGCTTCTTTTGATGTTTCTGGGTTAAATACAACTTGTACGATACCTGTACGGTCACGTAAGTCGATAAAGATTAATCCACCTAAATCACGGCGTTTTTGTACCCAACCTTTTAATTGAACTGTTTGTCCAACTGCTTCTACTGTTACTTTTCCACATGCATGTGTTCTTTCAGCCACTGTAAGTTCCCCCTATATTAATTTCTCTGCTACGTATGAAGCAAATACATCTAATGCTACTTCTTCTTGTTCACCTGTTGCCATATCTTTTAAGTTAATGATGCCTTTATCTAGCTCATCTTCCCCTAATACAGCTACAAATTTTGCCTTTAGACGATCTGCTGATTTAAATTGTGCTTTCATTTTGCGATCTAAATAATCTTTTTCAACTGATAATCCAGCTTTACGAAGATCAAACGCAACTTTTGCAGCATGGTCTTTCGCTTTTTCACCAAGCGCTACAACGTAACAATCGATACTATGTTCAATTGGTAATTCAATGTTTTCAGCTTTTAGCGCCATAATTAAACGCTCGATACTCATCGCAAAACCGATACCTGGCATCTCTGGTCCACCGATTTCTTGTACAAGTCCGTTATAACGACCACCACCGCTTAATGTAGTGATAGCACCGAAACCTTCTGCCTCACTCATAATTTCAAAAACAGTATGTTGGTAGTAGTCTAAACCACGTACTAAGTTCGGATCTTTTTCAAATGGAACGTCCATCATCGTTAATAGTTCTTGAACTTTGTCGTAGTATACTGCTGAATCTTCGTTTAAGTATTCTGTAATAGATGGTGCTGTTCCCATTAATTCATGGTTACGGTCCTTCTTACAATCTAAAATACGAAGAGGATTCTTTTCTAAACGAGATTGACAATCAGAACAGAACTCACCAATACGTGGCTCGAAGTGTGCGATTAACGCATCACGGTGCGCTTGACGGCTCGCCGCATCACCCAAGCTGTTTAATACAACTTTAATATTTTTTAAGCCCATGCCGCGGTAAAACTCTACAGCAAGTGCAATTACTTCTGCATCAATTGCAGGATCGTTACTACCGATTGCTTCGATACCGAATTGTACGAATTGACGATAGCGACCTGCTTGTGGTCTTTCGTAACGGAACATTTGACCGATATAGTATAATTTCGTTGGTTGTGTTGCGTCACCGAACATTTTGTTTTCAACGTAAGAACGTACAACAGGTGCAGTGCCTTCTGGACGTAATGTCAAACTACGCTCTCCACGATCTTGGAATGAGTACATTTCTTTTTGCACGATATCTGTCGTATCACCAACACCGCGTAAAAATAGCTCAGTGTGTTCAAAAATTGGTGTGCGAATTTCTTTATAATTGTAACGACGGCAAATTTCGCGTGCTTGCCCTTCGATATACTGCCATAACTCAACATTGCCTGGAAGAATATCTTGCGTTCCGCGTGGGATTTGAATAGACATATTCAGTTCCTCCTCAAATTGTTTTAATCTTAATAAAAATAAAAAAACTCCCGCCTCTACTGTTTGAACAGTAGGGACGAGAGTATTATACCCGTGGTGCCACCCTAATTGAAGCACGTATGCTTCCACTTTTTTAATAACGCTTAAATATGCGTTCATCTCTACTAAGCATATATGCCGTTCAAGTTGAAACCTCTAGAGTGTCATTCAATCAGTCATCATGCAGAAATGTTTTCAGCCTAAGACATTTCTTCTCTTTCCATGTGTGTCTCATTTACTCTTCTCTATCAACGGTTATATTCATATGTAAATATAAAATTACTATACGTTTGTTGAGTAGGATTGTCAAGTACTCTAAGAGCGTTCAATTTGCTTCTTTAGACGCTTAACATCTTGAAGCGAAATGCCAAATTCAGAAGCAAGCTCCATTGAAGTGTTGTTTTGCTCTTTTGAAATAAAATCATGAAAATTCACGTTAAACAGTTGATTTGCACCATTTGTAACAGAATGCCCTTTTTCATTCATACGCATACGTATATCCCTCACATTCAATATGGATGTTTTACTTTTTATTGTTCCATATTGATGAGAGGGTTATACATATAAATGAATAACGTTATTCCATAACGCTCTTATATAAGTAAGCACCTCTTTGAATCATAAAGAATGTTGCAACCATCGCTGCCATTACAAATACTACCCAAGTACCGTAACTTAACACTGCGAAAGTAATTCCTAATGCATTGAAAAGAATAGCTAAGCTAAATCGCAATAAAAATTTTAAATCTTTAAAGACTGACCAATTCATATACTATCTCCCCTTATCACACATACATTCAAATATTTTTACCATTTTTTTCATTATACTATATAATTAATGACCCGAGCTATTGATTCCAAACACAATAATTTCTAACAGCGCATGCAATATACCTCGCACTTCCCATTCTGCGTGCGGTGCTCCAAATAACGCCCATATGACAGCAACAATAATCTGAAAAATAATCGTAAGTGTAATTTTTATAGCTGGTATTTTTCCTACTCGCAATCCCCAGTATCCAACAATCCCAAGAATGCATAACTCTAGCACGAAGCGTAAAGCTATATTGAATTCTTGAAGCATGCTACACCTTATTTTCCTTTTATTCCCTTTAAATTAATCCTATGATAAAGTGAAACTTTCATCAGGCTTTTACGGGTAGCCCAATTCCCACATATAACGGGATAAATGAACAAAACATACAACAATGTATAAAAAAGAGAGGATTATATAACCCTCTCTTCTTAAGCAACACTATTTACTTTCCACAATTAAGGTCACCGGACCATCATTGATTAAAGAAACATCCATCATTGCTCCGAACTTACCTGTTTCTACATGCAATCCTTGCTTACGTACTTCTTCATTAAAGAAATCATATAAACGCTCTGCATAGTCAGGTTTGGCAGCATCCATAAAGTTTGGACGTCTTCCCTTGCGGCAATCTCCGTATAATGTGAATTGCGAAATTGATAGAACTTGTCCTTCTACATCAAGTACAGAATGGTTCATCTTTCCGCTCTCATCTTCAAAAATACGTAAGTTCGCAATTTTTTCTGCAATGTAAGTTGCATCTTTTTCTGTATCTTCATGCGTAATGCCAACTAGTAATGTTAAACCGAACGGAATTTGTCCTACGATCTCACCGTCTACTGTGACAGACGCTTCTTTTGATCGTTGTAAAACAACTCTCATCTTTTCTACACTCCCTATTAATGCATCATGCGTCGTACTGCATAAATTTCTGGAACACGTTTAATGCGTTCTACTACTTTTTTCAAATGTTGTAAGTTACGAATCGAGATTGACATATTAATTGTCGCCATCTTATTACGGTCACTTCTACCAGAAACAGCTGAAATGTACGTTTTCGTCTCTGTAACAGCTTGCAATACTTCATTCAATAAACCACGGCGATCGTAACCTGAAATTTCAATATCAACGTTATACTCAATTTCTTTTTCAGGGCTACCTTCCCACTCTACTTCTAATAATCGTTCTACAGCTTCTTCTGTATGAACATTTACACAATCACGGCGGTGAATCGATACGCCTCGGCCTTTCGTAATATACCCAACGATATCATCACCCGGTACTGGGTTACAGCATTTTGATAAGCGAATTAATAAATTATCCGCACCACTTACTTTAACGCCAGAATCCCATTTTCGAATTTTCATCGGTTTACGAACTTCTTTAACTTCCACAATTTCTTCTTCTTCACGCTGCTTACGGAACTTGTCCGTTAGTCTCGTAACAATTTGTGACGCTGTAATTCCGCTATATCCAACTGCTGCAAACATATCTTCTTCATTTGCAAAATTGAACTTCTCAGCAACACGTTTTAAATTGTCAGGAGCTAACACTTCTTTCATTTCATACTCTAGACCACGTACTTCTTTTTCAACAAGTTCACGGCCTTTTTCAATATTTTCATCTCTACGTTGCTTCTTAAAGAATTGACGAATTTTATTTTTAGCATGAGATGTTTGAGCAAGTTTTACCCAATCTTGACTTGGCCCATACGAATGTTTCGATGTTAAAATTTCAATGATGTCACCTGTTTTTAATTTATAATCAAGCGTCACCATTTTTCCGTTTACTTTTGCACCAATTGTTTTATTTCCAATTTCCGAATGGACACGATACGCGAAATCAATCGGAACAGATCCAAGTGGTAATTCCATTACATCGCCTTTCGGTGTAAAGACGAATACCATATCAGAGAATAAATCAATTTTTAATGACTCCATAAATTCTTCTGCATTAGAAGCTTCATTTTGCCATTCTAAAATTTGACGGAACCATGTGAGTTTCTTCTCTAATGTACCTGTTGTTTCTGCTGTTTTTCCTTCTTTATACGCCCAGTGTGCCGCGATCCCGAATTCTGCAATTTCGTGCATTTCTTTCGTACGAATTTGCACTTCAAGTGGATCACCTTTCGGCCCAATTACAGTCGTATGAAGAGATTGATATAGATTCGCTTTCGGCATCGCAATATAATCTTTAAAACGACCTGGCATCGGCTTCCAACACGTATGAATAATTCCAAGCACTGCATAACAATCTTTAATACTATTTACAACGACACGTACAGCTAATAAATCGTAAATTTCATTAAACTGCTTGTTTTGCAGTGCCATTTTACGATAAATACTGTAAATATGTTTTGGTCTTCCAGAAATTTCAGGTTGAATTGCAACTTCGTCTAATTTCTCACGAATACCAGTCATTACTTCGTCTAAATACTCTTCACGTTCTGCACGTTTACGCTTCATTAAATTTACAATACGATAATATTGCTGTGGATTTAAATAGCGAAGTGACGTATCCTCTAGCTCCCATTTAATAGTACTAATTCCGAGCCTATGTGCTAAAGGTGCAAAGATTTCTAACGTTTCATTCGCTATGCGACGCTGCTTCTCTTGAGGCAAATGTTTCAATGTACGCATGTTATGAAGACGATCAGCTAGTTTAATTAAAATAACTCGAATATCTTGAGCCATTGCAATAAACATTTTGCGATGGTTTTCTGCTTGTTGTTGCTCATGAGATTTATATTTAATCTTTCCGAGCTTTGTCACACCATCGACAAGCATAGCAATCTCTTTGTTAAATTCCCGTTCAATATCTTCTAGTGTAATCTCTGTATCTTCCACTACATCATGTAAGAAACCTGCTGATACTGTAGCTGGATCCATGTGTAAATCAACTAAAATACCTGCAACTTGAATTGGATGAATAATGTACGGTTCACCCGATTTTCTGTATTGTTCGCTATGCGCATCTCGTGCATATTCATAGGCACGTGCCACTAGCTCAATATCTTCATCCACTAAATATTGACTTGCTTTCTCGAGTACCTGTTCAGCTGTTAGTACCTGCTCATTTGCCATCGAATCACCTTTTATTGAAAATTGACTTTATCTTTATTAAATAGAATAAATTATATTCTATCATTATAACCCAATGATTGTGAATTGTGAAAAGGAAAAGATTTTACTGACATTTCACCATAATTTTTTGTTCAATTATACAAAAGTACCCGCTCCTCTCCAAGAGATTCACGGGTACTTTTTATCACCGTAGTTTTACTATATAGTGATTAGTATTTTTCTAATACTAATACATCGTAACCATCTAACATTTTACGACCATCTAAGTAAGTAAGCTCTACTAAGAATGCAATCCCTGCTACAACTCCGCCTAGTTCTTCAACTAGCTTAATTGTCGCTTCAATTGTTCCACCAGTAGCTAATAGGTCATCTGTAATTAATACGCGTTGACCTGGCTTAATTGCATCTTTATGGATTGTTAAAACATCTTTACCATATTCTTTACCGTAGTCAACTGTAATTACTTCACGTGGTAATTTTCCTAATTTACGAACCGGCGCAAATCCTACTTCTAATGCGTAAGAAACTGGGCAACCGATAATAAAGCCACGAGCTTCTGGTCCTACTACAACATCGATATCTCTATCTTTTGCATACTCAACGATTGCATCTGTTGCTGCTTTGTATGCTTTACCGTCATTCATTAACGGTGTAATGTCTTTAAACACAATACCTTCTTTTGGATAATCCGGTACAATTGCGATATGTTGCTTGAAATCCATATTTCTGAATCCTCCTCAGATCTAAAAGGTTTGTAAATACAAATCCTTTACCCTAACTGTTCTACTTCTTTATGATTACGAATCGTTTCAAACCATGTATATAGTTGCTGATATGTGCTATAAACCAATTCTTTTTCTAATTGTAAGTGGTTCATTTTCTCACGATATGTGTTCGATTCAATTAAATCACGCTTTTGTTTTTTGTCTGCCATAAAAATGACGCCATCTTTTATTGTAACAAATTCTAACTCAAAAAACACCTGTGTCATGAAATTTACTGTATCTTTTGACCAACCTTTATGACGACATAGTTGTTCTCCATATTGTCTTAAAGAAAATGGTGCTTTTTGGCTCAAGAACGAATAGTACCATTTAAAGTGTTCTCTCGTTGGAACAGTACTAAATAAATGATTATTCTCTTGATAAAATAGTGTATAAATTCGCGACGGGAACCCAACTTTAAATAGATCTCGTAATTCATCTGTTCCTTTTGGTAAATCAAGTAACACGATGTATTGATCATTTAACTCAGTTACTTCTGATGCATGCATAATATGCTCTTTATAGTCTTCTAAAGAAAATTTATGCAATACCTCTTCAGAAAAATACACCATTGTTATTTTTTCTTTTGGAAGTTCTGCTAAATTTGATTCTACGTTACGCATACTACGCCAATCAAATAATTGCCATGCGTCTACAGCAATATCTTGTACCATTAATTGCGGCTTCTTAAAATTATTCCATTCATTGATAGACGCTTCCCCTATTACAGATACCTTTGCAACTGGAGAAATTTCTTTCGCATACGCGCCAAAACCAAATCCGATTGTATCCAGTGTTGCCTGTCCATCGCGAAGAGCCATTTTCAAATGAGAACCGTCTGATCCGATTGCACGAATACTTTCTAGCTCTGCATCTTTCACTGCAATACGTGGTTTCGGATTTCCAACACCAAATGGCGCCAACTTTTGCATATCTTCAATCGCTGCAAGTGTTACGTCCTCCACTTTACAAAAAGCATCAACAGCTGTAATCGGAATAAAATCTTCTTCTGTTAAAATTACCTCTGCTTGCTCATTTAAGCGACGGCGTAATTCATCTACATCATTCATATGTAGCGTCATTCCCGCTGCCATCGGATGTCCTCCGAAGTGTGGCAATAGCTCTCTACAATCTGACAAGTTTGCAAACAAATCGAATCCTGCAATACTACGTGCTGAACCTTTTGCAGTTTCTTTTACAGGATCAATGCTTAATACAATCGTTGGACGATAAAAACGTTCAACTAATTTAGAAGCAACAATTCCAATTACACCTGGATTCCAGCCTTCTTTTGCAAGCACTAATACTTTATTTTCTTCAGGCGTGAAATTAGTTTCCACTTCAGCGATAGCTTCTTCTGTAATTTGCTTTACAATATCTTTTCGCAGTTTGTTCAGCTCATCAATTTCTTCAGCCAGCTCTTTCGCTTCTTCTGGATCATCTGATAATAAAAGATGTACAGCAGGCGCTGCATCTTCTAAACGGCCAACTGCATTAATACGCGGTGCGATTGAGAAGCCAATACTCTCTTCTGTAATTTCACTTTGCGAAACGTTAGCAACTTTAAATAGCGCCTTTAGTCCAATATTTTTCGTCATACGCATATGTTTTAAGCCGCGTTTCACTAGCAATCTATTCTCACCATGAAGTGATACTAAATCGGCTACCGTACCAATTACCGCAATTTCTAATAAATGTTCTGGTACACGGCCCAGTAGTGCATGCGCAACTTTAAACGCAACACCTACACCAGCTAAATAGTGAAATGGATACACACCGCCATCTAATTTCGGATGAATAATCGCAAGTGCTTCTGGCAATTCTGGTGGTGGCTCATGGTGATCTGTAATAATAAGATCTACTCCAAGCTCCTTCGCTACCTTCGCTTCATGTACTGCTGCGATACCAGTATCGACAGTAATAATTAGCGAGAATCCTGCGCTATGCGCCCAACGAAATGCTTCTTCGTTTGGTCCATAACCTTCTGTAAAACGGTTTGGAATATAAAATTCTACATCTGCACCTAATTCTTGCAAGGCAAGATATAACACAGTCGTACTACTTACTCCGTCCGCATCGTAGTCACCAAATATTAATATTTGCTCTCCATTTTGAATCGCCTTATTTACACGTTCTACCGTTCTATCCATTCCTTCCAATAAAAATGGATCATGAAATTCTTGATTTTCTGTATTTAAAAAATCTAAAATCTTATCTTCAGTATCTAGTCCTCTACCGAGGAATAACGAAACGACAAGTGGTGATAATTGTAATTTACTTGCTAATTCACTCACTCGCTCGCCATTATATTCTTTTTCTTTCCAACGCGTCTTCGGTTGTAACACGAAATCACCCCTTAACCTGTTCATTATACAAGACAGATTAAGGGGTGACAATATAATGCAAACTACGATGCAATATCTATATACTAAAATGTTAATAATGTTTAATTTGGAGAATACGGATTTATATGTACAAATACATTTTGTACGTTATCTTGTTTCATAAGCGTTTCTTTCACATGCTTTCCAATGCGATGCCCTTCTTCTACAGTAATGTACGGATCTACTGAAACTTTAATATCAACAATAACGTAATGACCATGCTCCCTTGCATATAAAGAACCGATTTTTTTCACACCATCTATTTGAAGTACTGCTTCTCTAAGCGGAATAACATCTTCCTCATGAAGAACATGATCAAGCGTTGCATGAATTGCTTCTGCTCCAATACTCCACGCCATTTTTGCAACAAGAAGCGAAACAAATAACCCTGCAATTGGATCAGCATATACAAGCCAATCTAATCCGAACTTACCACCCATAATCGCTGCACAAATACCGATTAAAGCTGCAATTGAAGAAAATACATCCGAACGGTGCTCATATGCATTTGCAATAATTGCATCACTATTTACCCTTTTCCCTAATCGGAATTTATATTGAAACATTCCTTCTTTCACGATAATCGAAAGAACAACAGCAAAAATCGTAATTGCTTTCGGTGGTTCTAGTTCCTGCGAAAAAGCTTTTATAGACGAAATCGCTATCTCGATTCCCACAATAAATAATAATACCGCAACAATAATCGCTGAAATTGATTCCGCTTTACCATGACCATATGGATGATCTTCATCAGGCGGCTGCTTTGCTGCTCGCAATCCAAACAGTACAGCTAGCGAACCAATTACATCTGATGCAGAATGCACGGCATCCGCTAATAACGCTTTACTGTTCCCAATATAACCAATTACCGCCTTTACAATCGCTAATATAATATTACCAACGATCCCGACAATAGCACCAAACTCGGCCTGTTTAAAACGTTCATCTTTTTCCATAATTAAAATCCCTTCTTTTCTTAACCTATCTTTTTATTGTAACAAAAACAGCGATAACGTCACCACTTTCTTCCATTTTTTCATTTTAAAGTTGCTATCTTATTGTATCCACAAACGAAAAAAGAGATGCCTCATAAAGAGACATCATCTTTTTTATACTTGCGGTTCAGATTCTACTTTCTCAACCTTCTTCTTGTTTTTACCCTTTTTCAAACGACGGCTTTCAAGCATTAACCAAATTTGAGAAGCAACGAAAACAGAAGAGTACGTACCTACAACTAATCCAACAAGTAACGCAAACGAGAAGTTACGTAGTGACTCACTACCGAAGATAAGTAACGTAATTACTGGGAATAACACTGTTAATACGGTGTTAATCGAACGACCAAGTGTTTGGCGAATACTTGCATTTACGATTTCTTCTAAGTCTTTTATATCGCGAACTCGTTTTTTCTGTTTGTATAATTCACGGTTTCTATCAAACGTAACAATTGAGTCATTAATAGAATAACCGATGATTGTTAATACCGCAGCGATAAACGTTAAATCTACCTCTAACTGGAAAATACTAAATATAACAATCATAACAAATGCGTCATGTAATAATGCAAGTACTGCAGATAATGCGTACGTAAATCGGAATCGAATACTTACGTATAAAATGATAACCGCAGAAGCAATTAATACTGCGATAAATGCATTTCGTGCAATTTCTTTACCGATTGTCGGTGAAACTGTACTCACGTTTGGATCTGTACCGTATTTATCGTGGAAGAATGTTTTTGTTTTTGCAATTTCATCTTTTGATAGAACACCTAATGTACGAACTGCGAATCCTTTATTGTCATCTCCAGTCGGTACAATATTTTCTTCCTTCACTTCAATGTTCAATTCTTTAAAATCTTTATGCACATCAGACACAGTAACTGCTTGTTTTGATTGCAAGTCAATTCGTGTACCACTCGCAAAGTCAATACCAAGATTCAATTTGAAAATTGGTAGTATAATTGCACCTGCAATTACAACTACAATCGAGAAAACAAGGAATTTATGACCGATATTTACGAAGTTAATACGATCAAATCTTGTCGGTGGATGTACTACACCTTTTGTTAATGGAATAATATCCTTTTGTTTCACACCAAAGTATCCTGGTTTTTTATCGAAGTAACGACTCTTTACAAGTAAACTTAGTAAGAAACGAGTACCGAATACGTTCGTAACGAAACCAACTAAAATACTTACGATTAAACTTGTTGCGAATCCTTTTACAGAGCTATTACCATAAACGAATAACACACCAGCTGCTGCAAGAGTCGTAACGTTTGCATCTAAAATTGTTGCTAATGAACGATGGTTACCAGCACGGAACGCTGACATCATTGACTTACCAATTTTCAGTTCTTCTTTCAGTCTCTCGTACGTAATAATATTCGCATCAACTGCGATACCTACCCCGAGCACTAACGCCGCAATACCTGGCAACGTAAGGACTGCATGCATCCAGTTAAAGACAAGTAGTGTAACGAAAATGTATAGACCTAACATAATAACCGCTACAATTCCTGGTAAACGGTAGAATACAAGCATAAATAAGAAAATAAGAGCGATACCAATCGCACTAGCGAAAATCGTTTGCTCTAACGCTTGTTGACCAAATTTCGCTCCAACTGATGTTGAATACATTTCTTTTAAATCAACAGGAAGTGCACCTGCATTTAATAAAGATGAAAGTTCTTTCGCACTTTCAACTGTGAAGTTTCCACCTACGATAGATACTTCAGCTTGGTTAAATACTTGTTCTACTGTTGCTGCTGATAAAAACTTCGGATTCGGTTTTGCAGATTCTGCTTTATACGAATCTTTTCCTTCTTCAAAATCAAGCCAAATTACCATTAAGTTCGTTGGTGGTGGCATTTTTGAAATTTTTTCAGTTACTTCACGGAATTTTTCAGCGCTTTTTAGTGTAAGACCTACGCTCGCACGCCCTTGCTCATCAAACGTTTGCTTCGCTCCGCCGCCTTTTAAATCCGTTCCATCCATAAGTAGATTGTCATCTACATCACGGAATGTTAATTTTGCTTGCGTTGACAACATCTCACGTGCTTTTTGCTGATCTTGTACACCAGCAAGCTGTACACGAATTCGATCTTGCCCTTCGATTTGAATGTTCGGCTCACTTACACCGAGAACATTGACACGATTTTCAAGAGCACCTACTGTACTTACAAGTGCCTCTCGGTCAATTTTATCACCTTTTTTGGCTGGTTTTACTTCATACAGAATTTCAAAACCACCGCGAAGGTCTAGTCCTAGACTAATTCCTTTTGCTATGTCTTTTCCTGCCGCACCAATTACTCCACCGATTAATAGAACGATGAGGAAAAAGGCGGCAATTCTCGTACCACGCTTTGCCATATGTACCCTCTTTCTGCTACTAACACTTTAAATAAATCTCTTACGATTCACTTTTACACGTGTGCATACGTCTAGTTAGTAGACTTCCTTTCTATAATTTTGCTAGTTCATCACTAGCTGTGTCGGTAAGTTTTTCACCATACCTACACTTTCATTATTTATTTTCTCTCTTCACTACCCCCTTTATATATAATCTTAGACATAATTATTTCCTCATTATCAATACCTATCATTATACTGCAAAAGGAAGAACAAACCAATTGCAGTCGGTTATTTATTTTCATATTCATCAAATGACCAAAGTGGCGCTTGGTACGCTTCAACAGTTAAATATGTCATATACTCATTAGCACTTACTCTTAATACATCATTTACTAATTCATACAATCTAACATCACTGTCTATCTTTTTCCACTTTTTCACTTTGAGAAACTTCCAAATGTCATCATCTGTCACTCGGTCGTAACCGAACATGTGGAACTCTTCTACTTTACTTTCTAAAACGACTTGTAACTGTCCGCGGTATGATTCTACCAAAGCCTCTTTATCTAACATACATAACATCTCCTTCTTATTTCGCACGAAAAGTCGCTTTTAATCCCGCTCTAATGGACAGCAATAACTACTTTCAAGAGCACTCTCTTAAATGCTTGTCATTCTTGTCTCGTACGTGCATATAAATTATTGTAAATCATTCCACTGATTTTGAGAAGGTAGGAGAAGACCATGACGAGACAAAGCTTTTTAAAAGGCGCATTTATTTTAATGATAGCCGGCTTTATTACCAAAATCCTTGGATTTATTAACCGGATTGTAATGGCACGTATTTTAGGAGAAGAAGGCGTTGGCCTTTATATGATGGCCGTTCCTACATTCATTCTAGCAATTACATTAACACAAATCGGCCTTCCTGTCGCAATCGCAAAATTTGTAGCAGAAGCGGAAGCTGTGAACGATAAACAAAGAGTTAAAAAAATATTAACAGTATCATTAGCTGTTACATCCGTTATTAGTATCATTTTAACAATTGGGATTATGCTCCTCACACCTATTTTAGCAAAAACATTATTAACCGATGAGAGAACGTACTATCCATTAATGGCTATTTTACCTGTCGTTCCTGTTATAGCTGTGTCTTCTGTTTTACGCGGTTACTTTCAGGGGAAACAAAATATGAAACCTAGCGCTTACGCCCAAGTCATAGAACAAGTTGTCCGCATTACGATTATTGCTATATGCATTCAATTATTTTTACCTTACGGCGTAGAATATGCAGCAGCCGGCGCTATGTTATCAGCTGTTCTAGGTGAAGTTGCATCATTATTATTTTTACTTACTTTATTCCAGCGTGAAAAACATTTATCTATACGCTCTGGATTTTTCACTACTGTAAAGGAAAGCAAAGGGACATTTTATTCTCTTATGGATATCGCTCTTCCAACTACAGGAAGTCGTTTAATCGGCTCCGTTTCATACTTTTTTGAACCTATTGTCGTTATGCAAAGCTTAGCGATTGCTGGCGTCGCTGCCTCTGTCGCAACCCAGCAATACGGTATATTAAATGGTTATGCCTTCCCGCTCTTATCACTGCCAGCCTTTATTACATATGCTCTTTCTACAGCACTCGTTCCATCTATTAGTGAAGCGATGGCTAAAAGGCAACATAAATTAGTGGAACACCGCTTACAACAAGCACTTCGAATTTCATTAATTACCGGTGGATGGTCTGTCGTTATATTATACGTATTCGCTTCACCTATTTTAACTCTTATGTATGGATCGGATAGTGCAACAGCATTCATCCAGCTTCTTGCACCTTGCTTTTTATTTCATTATTTTCAAAGTCCGCTTACCTCTGTTTTACAAGCTTTAAATTTAGCACGTGCTGCCATGATGAATACGTTTATTGGTGCCATCGTGAAATTAATCGTTATTTTTGTACTAGCTTCACGGCCAGAGTTTCAAATGATGGGGGTTGCCCTTGCAATTGCAGCAAATATAGTAACAGTAACATTTCTTCATTACGCTACTGTTTTAAAGAAAATTACATTTACCATTTACGCAAAAGACTATATTTTTGGCGGACTTGCCATCGGTATCGCAGGCTCATGCGGTTTTTACCTTCATAAGTATATAATTTTCTCTCATTCACTTGGCATACAAACATTATGGGAAATCACTTTAACAACACTCGTTTATATTGTGCTCCTTTTCATTTTCAAGCTCATTCGAAAAGAAGAGTTAAGTCGTCTACCTATCATTCGAAAACTTTCATTTTTGAAGTAAACAGGCTTACTATTTCATATAGTAAGCCTCTAGTTTTCTTTCAAATCAACAAAAAATTGTCCATTTTGAAAGCTACAGTATAAAATTTGTGTTACATCGTTATATCCTAAGTTTTTTAATTTTCCAACGAGCCACTCATCTGTATGTTCAATCATTTGCAAATGACTAGATTGAATTTCTCCATCAATAACAAGAGGAAGAGTAAACTGCAATGCATCCTCTTGGCCTTTTCGTTTTTGAAAGACAGATAACTTCCCAGAAGGTTCTAAAATAGCGTATTTTACATCCCGGATGTCTCCAACTCCCTGTTCCCTTAGTTGCATCATTAAATCATCTATATTATATCGCTGATTTTTCATCTTTTTTCCGTCAATTTTTCCCGCATTAATAATGATCGCTGGTTCCCCTTCTATTAAATGCCGAAAGCGTTGAAACTTTAAAGAAATGACAGACAAAATGATCTGTATACACATAAGGAAAATCATCGGAACTAATTGATGCCAAAGTGATTTATCGGTATTTTCAATTGCCACTACAGCCATTTCGCCAAGCATAATGAATACGACTAAATCTAATACACTTAATTCTCCTATTTCACGTTTACCCATAAGACGAAAAATAATTAATATGATGATATACAAAAGCATCGTCCGGCCAATTACCGATACCCATTCCATTTCTGCATCTCCTTTTTTACCTATAGATTCCCCTATAAAAAAGAAACTAGTCTAACTTAGGCAAAAGGAAAATATGCTTGTATTAAAAAGGGGGAATGTATAAATGGATGGAACAAAAAAATTATCAACTGCGATTGGCTTCGGTATCGTTATCCTATTAATTCTTGCAACAATTACTAGCATGGTTATGGCTCTTTTATTGAAATTTACAGATATGAACGAAGGGACATTAGCCGTTACTATTTTTATACTAGCTCTTTTATCTATGCTCATATCTGGATTTACTGCCGGCAAGAAAGCCCAAGGAAAAGGTTGGCTAGTAGGATTCACAACAGGACTTACATTCACTATACTTGTTTTTCTAGTTAACTATTTAGGCTTCTCTCAAACTTTATCGAACTCACAGTTACTTTACCAATTAGCATTAATGGGTGCGAGTACACTCGGTGGTATTTTCGGTGTAAATATGTCAAAACAAAACAACTAAAAAAGGCCCTGCACATTTCATGCAGGGCCTTCCTCATTAGTTTTTCACAACTTCACGAATCGCATTGCGATCGAAAGTTAAATGTGAACCACCAGATTTAACAACAATTTTCGTTTCATCTACTGATTCGATTGTACCGTGTAAACCACCGATTGTTACGATAGCATCACCTTTTGATAACTCACTTTGCATTTGAGCAACTGCTTTTTGACGCTTTTGTTGCGGGCGAATTAATAAGAAATAGAAAATCGCAAACATCGCAACGATCATAACGATATTCATCATACCTGGATTCATCTTTTGTTCCTCCTTTTAAATTATGTATTAGAAGTTTTTAGCATTCGGTTTATTAAAGCCATACTGTTCAAAGAACTCTTCGCGGAAATCGCCAAGACGGTCTTCACGAATAGCTTGTCTCACCTGCTCCATTAAGTTTAACAGAAAATGAAGGTTGTGATAAGACGTTAAACGAATTCCGAACGTTTCATCACATTTCATTAAATGACGAATATACGCGCGAGAGTAATTTTTACATGTGTAGCAATCACAATTTGGATCAAGCGGACCGAAGTCTCTTGCGAATTTCGCATTTTTCACAACAAGGCGACCTTCACTTGTCATACATGTACCATTTCGAGCGATACGAGTTGGAAGTACACAGTCAAACATATCAACACCGCGAATTGCACCATCAATTAATGAGTCAGGAGAACCTACGCCCATTAAGTAACGTGGTTTATCGTCTGGAAGAAGTGGTGTTGTAAACTCAAGGACACGATTCATAATATCCTTTGGTTCACCAACAGATAGACCACCTATAGCATAGCCAGGGAAGTCCATTGAAACAAGATCTTTTGCACTTTGACGACGAAGTTCTTCAAACTCTCCGCCCTGTACAATACCGAATAAACCTTGATCTTGTGGACGTTCATGCGCTTTTAAGCAACGCTCTGCCCAGCGGCTTGTACGTTCTACAGATTTCTTCATATATTCAAAAGTAGCTGGGAATGGTGGACACTCATCAAATGCCATCATAATATCTGAACCTAATGCATTTTGAATTTCCATCGCTTTTTCTGGTGATAAGAATAATTTATCTCCATTCAAGTGATTACGGAAATGAACACCTTCTTCTTCAATACGGCGGAAGTCACTTAAGCTAAATACTTGGAAACCACCAGAGTCTGTTAGAATGGCACGATCCCAGTTCATAAATTTATGCAAACCACCTGCTTCGCGTACAATTTCATGACCTGGACGTAACCATAAATGATACGTATTACTTAAAATAATGCCAGAATCCATTGCTTTTAATTCTTCTGGTGACATTGTCTTAACTGTTGCAAGTGTACCAACTGGCATAAATGTCGGCGTATCAAATGAACCGTGCGGCGTATGTACACGTCCTAAACGGGCACCCGTTTGTTTACAAGTTTTAATAAATTCATAACGAATTGCTGTCATAATTTACTCCTTTTATTTGTTTCCCATTTTAGCGTGAGATGCAACGAACATTGCATCACCGAAGCTAAAGAAACGATATTTTTCTTTTACTGCTTCATTATAAGCATGAAGTACATTATCTCTATTTGCAAATGCACTTACAAGCATGATTAATGTTGATTTCGGTAAATGGAAGTTTGTAATTAAACCATCAATTGCTTTAAATTCATAACCTGGATACATAAAGATGTCTGTCCAGCCAGAAGCAGCACAAAGCTTGCCGTCATGATCTGTCGCAATTGTTTCTAACGTACGAGTTGATGTCGTACCTACCGTAATAATACGCCCACCATTCTCTTTCACACGGTTTAATAATACCGCTGTCTCTTCAGACATATGGTAATATTCTGCGTGCATATGGTGTTCTTCAATCGTATCAGCAGAAACTGGTCTAAATGTTCCAAGCCCTACGTGAAGTGTAATAAATGCTAACTCAACGCCTTTTTGTTTTAACTTCTCCAGTAACTCTTCTGTAAAGTGAAGTCCTGCTGTCGGCGCTGCTGCTGAACCGATTTCTTTCGCATATACCGTTTGATAGCGATCGCGATCTTCTAGCGTCTCTTTAATATATGGAGGAAGTGGCATTTCTCCAAGTTCATCTAAAATTTCATAGAAGATGCCGTCATATGAAAATTCAAGCTGACGTCCACCTTGATCTGCAGTTCCTGTGCAAGTTGCTTTTAATTTCCCTTCGCCAAAAGAGATAACAGTTCCTTCTTTCACACGTTTCGCTGGCTTAACAAGCGTTTCCCACTTATCACCTTCCTCTTGCTTTAGAAGAAGTACTTCAATGTGTGCGCCTGTATCTTCTTTCACACCGTGCAAACGAGCTGGCATTACTTTCGTTTCATTTAAAACTAAGCAATCCCCCTCATGTAAGTAAGAAAGAATGTCTGTAAAATGTTTATGCTCAATATCCCCTGTTTCACGGTCTAACACCATTAATCTTGATGTTTCACGCTCTTCTAATGGGACTTGTGCAATAAGTTCTTCTGGTAAATGAAAATCAAACAGATTAATATCCATAACTATATCCACCTATTTCTTATTTGAATCGATTTATTATATACATAATAAAAGATAATACAATACTTAAAACAATACATGTAATGATAGGAAAATAAAAGGTAACGTTTCCTTTTTTCACAAAAATATCGCCTGGAAGTCTTCCAATGAACTTCCAAGCTAATCCAACAACAATAAGTAAGATACCTGCTGTAATAAGCAATTTTGGCATCTCCGTCATACTTTTGGCATCTCCATTCCGAAATGCTCATATGCAAGTGGCGTTACAATTCGGCCCCTTGGCGTTCGTTGTAAAAAGCCAATTTGTAATAAATATGGCTCATACACATCTTCAATCGTATGAGATTCTTCTCCAATCGTTGCCGAAACCGTTTCTAGTCCAACTGGGCCACCACGGAATTTCTCAATAATACCAAGCAACAATTTATGATCAATATGATCTAGACCTAATTTATCTACTTGCAGTAGTTCTAACGCCATCTGTGTAATTTCCATCGTAACCGTTCCGTTACCACGAACTTGTGCAAAATCTCGTACACGTCGTAATAAACGATTCGCAATACGAGGTGTACCACGAGCACGTCTTGCAATTTCTAGTGCGGCTAACGAATCAATTTCAACTTCGAATACTTCTGCTGTACGTTCAACAATTGCAGAAAGCTGATCTACTGTGTAATACTCTAATCTTGAAAGCACACCGAAACGGTCACGAAGCGGCGCTGATAATGCACCTGCACGCGTCGTTGCTCCAACTAATGTAAATGGCGGTAAATCTAATCGTACAGACCGTGCTGACGGTCCTTTTCCAATTACAATATCAAGACAAAAATCTTCCATCGCAGGATATAGTACTTCTTCAATTGATCTATGCAAACGATGAATTTCATCAATAAATAATACATCCCCTGGCTGAAGTGCTGTTAATACAGCTGCTAAATCTCCCGGCCTTTCAATTGCTGGACCTGAAGTAGTTCTAACATTTACGCCCATTTCATTTGCAATAATATTCGCAAGCGTCGTTTTACCAAGACCCGGTGGTCCATATAAAAGCACGTGATCTAACGTTTCCCCACGCATTTTCGCCGCTTCAATAAACACCTCTAAATTATGTTTCGCTTTATCTTGGCCAATATACTGACGGAGCGTCTGTGGCCGTAATGAATATTCTAAATCTGCATCTTCATATGCAGATTCCCCTGAAAGGAGACGTTCGTCCATTATACTCACCTCTTACCATTTAGTAAAAGACTAAGTGCCTTTTTAATATACTGATCCGTCGTTAATGATTCTTTTAATAGCTCTGGTACAACGCGAGAAACTTCTCGTTCCGCATATCCAAGTGCGCGCAGAGCTTCCAGCGCCTCATCAAGCTCAGCCGATGAACCTTTTTTCTCATCAAAACGTTCTGCGCCTGAGAATAAATCAACAAATGCATCTGGCACGACATCAGCTAGTTTTCCTTTTAAATCTAAAATCATTTGGCGCGCTGTTTTCTTTCCGACGCCCGGGAATTTCACTAAAAACTTCTCATCCTCATGTTCAATCGCTTGAACGACCTGTCCTGTTTGACCAGAAGCTAAAATTGCAAGAGCGCCTTTTGGCCCAATACCAGACACACCTAACAACTTTGTAAATAATAAACGCTCTTCACGTGTTTTAAAACCGTAAAGTGCCATAATATCTTCTCTCACATAATGATATGTATAGACACGGATTTCTTGCTTACTTCTTTGAAATACATACGGATTCGGTGTAAAAATTTGATAACCAATTCCATTATGGTCAATTACTACATATTCCGGTCCTACATGCTCCACGTAACCTGTAACATATTCAAACAAAATACGATCTCTCCCTCTTAAATCATGTATTCCATTTTAACATATTTAATGATAGAAAAGCGAGACTGCCCCAACAAATGTTCTCTATTTGAAACTTCTGTTATTTTCCATTGACAGAAAGTGTAAAGCACCTTAATATACAGAGGTCGATAATGATTATCAATACTAATTAAAGGGGTTACATCAGGATGAAACGTAAACTATTTATTTTATTTACTATTATGCTAGTTGTTCTTTCTATCGTTGGCTGTTCTTCTCAAAAAGAAGAATCAAAAGCAAAAGAACAACCGAAAACAAAAGTTGTAAAACATGCTAAAGGGGAATCTACAATTCCAGTAAATCCAAAGAGAATTGTTGACTTATCTGGATCAACAGAAGAATTATTACTTCTTGGACATAAACCTGTTGGTACAGCAAATACATATAAAGATAAAATCCAAAAGCATTTAACAGAAAAACTAGATGGAGTAAAAGCAGTAGGTTGGTACTGGGCACCTAAAGTTGATTTAGAAGCTGTTACTGCTTTAAAACCAGACTTAATTATTTTAAATAATCGTCAATTGAAGATTTATGATCAATTAGAAAAGGTTGCACCTACAGTAGTTCTAGAAACAAACTTAGAAGATTGGCGTGGTAAGTTTAAAGAAGTAGGTAAACTATTTGACGAAGAAAAGAAAACAGACAAATGGATTGCAGACTACGATAAAAAAGCAGATTCTTTATCTAAAAAGATTAAAGAGAAAACAAAAGATGAGAACTTTATGTTCGTCGCAGTTACACCACAAAACTTCCGTGTATACGGTAGCTTCGGGTACGGCGACATCATCTTTAACGACTTAAAACTTCCAGCAACAAAAGGTACAGATTTAAAACAAACGATGGCGCAAGTATCGCTAGAAGGTCTTGTTGCATTCCAACCTGATCAAATGTTTATTGTAAACTTTGGCGGCGAAGCTGATAAGGTTTACGAAGACTACAAAAATAGTGCCGTTTGGAAAGACAATAAAGCAGTAAAAAACAATCATGTATATGAAGTATCAAATGAAATCTTCAATACGAAAGCTTTCAATCCTATCGGAAAAGATATGCTAATTGATGAAATCGCAAAAGAAATTTTAGCTAAAAATAAATAAGAAAAAAGCAGCTCACCATGAGCTGCTTTTTTTCTTATTTTGCACTGCGTATTGCTTCATTTTTTCAATCGTCTTCACAAAACCTTCTTTTGATTTAATGCGAATACCACGCTTCAATTTCGCACGCTCATAACTCTCAAGCTTTTTCATATCAATTTGAAAGAAGGAATGAATCGCATTATCACTTTTCGGTACACCTTTAAAAATTTGTAATATCCCTTCCTCTGACACGCCAAAATAACCGCTAGTCTTTAATAACGGAGAAATATCATCAACTTTCTTTTGTAATACGATTTGTACATCATCACGATCAACGAGCTGCCATTCTTTATACTGCTGTAAAAACTTTTCTAAATCCGCCACTTTTTCTGTAAAGATTTCTTCACTTACTTCTCCATCAACATACATACGCTCTAATAAAATTGTAACTTGAGGGTCTTTCTCTGTCACTTTCGGTACTGGCCCTTCCGCCCTCGCACTCGTCTCATAAGCTAAGCAAAATATCATAACGAAAGCTTGTACTGCAATCAGTATCCATTTCATTTCCGTTCACCTCTTTTAGGCAAGATCAAACTTTCATTAGTAGTTTTTCCGGAAATGGGGGTTTTATCCATATAAATGACCGTATTACATTTCTCTCAAAAATAAAAAAATGCAGATAAAGTTTTATCCTTATCTGCATTAGCATTTGTTTTATACAAAATGAAAGACGCCTGCAAAGCAGGCGTCTTGATGCGTTTACGGCGAGAGACCAGGCGACCACATTCGCGTGTTTAGCACTTAAGCATATCTCTCGTCTTACGTAAATTAGCTCATCGCTTTGCTAATATAACATTAATAAAGTATAAGTGCAACATGTTTATAAAAATATTTTATTTCCTCTTTCATCCAAATGAATTATATGTAAATTATAAATTGATAAATGTAATATATATGTTACGATTAATACGACAGCGAAATCATCATAAACAGGAGATGGATATTGTGAAAAAAATAAAGGATGAACGTCTCATTCTGCAAACATTGAAAAATATACGTATTGTCTTTCTTTTTCAATACATTGGCGTAGTTGGAATTTTAGGCTATATTGGATTCACTGAAGGAATGGATCAAATTACGAAATCTCCATTGTGGCTATTATTTATGCTTACGAGTATTTTACTTGCTTATTTACAGTTAAGTGTTTCAATCGATGTAGAAGAAGGCGAAAAGGAAATAAAGTTAACTCCTTATTACAAACTTGTTTTACGCTCTCTTATTGTAGGAATCGTTATGGCTATTATTTATATCATTTTCAGTCCAGAAAGACCTCTATTTGAAGCTATTTTAACAGGTAGTATTCTCTTCATATGCTTTTTAGTTTCTTATTCCATTAGTTATTTTATTAAAAAGCGTCGTTTACAAGACGACGATGAATAAAGAGGAAGGGCTCACCCTTCCTCTTTTGTTTTGCTATCGCATTGTACCAGTTAAACCGTAACGGATGTCTCGGAACATATTCACTATGTCACGATTAAAATCGTTTGTAACTGTACCGTTACGTAAGCGTGTACTCATTGCATCGACACGAGTAAACATATCATTTCTTACAGAAACATATACATTTCTGTTTCCAACTTCATTTGCAACTGCTTGACGAATTTCGTTTGCAAGTGCCGTTTCATTCGATACTGGATTACGCGGTTTTACCGCAATCGCCACATCGTTTCCATATACAACTGTAGACACACGGTCTACGTTATTCATACGTTTCACACGATTTGTAATTTTTTCTGCAGTTTTACCATCATTGTTCATGTATGAATTGTTCATTGTAATATTACGAGTTGGATGCGGATTAGCAATTTGACCGTTGTAATTTACATCACGGTAATAATTGTATCCTGTATCGTTACGACCATTTCTATATGTTACATAATCTGTATAACGATCGTTACGCGTTACATTATCACGATACTGATGTGTATCATTATAAGATGTACGCTCGTAATTGTAGTTACGTCCATCCATTGCATTATTATCTTTTGGTGTACCACATGCAGCTAATGCACTGGTAACTAACAAAGAAGCAGCAATCACTTTTACTTTCGTATTCAATACAAAAACCCCCTCTGTTAGAATGAGCTTCTCTTCTGAAAAGCTCCCTCTTATGATGAGTAACAGAGAAGGTTTTTACACTGTTAATATTTCACTGGGGATTTTCTAACATTCGTTGTAAATCTTCCGTTTCCAGAACGAATTTACATACAAAAAAGGTGGGAATAATCCCACCTTTTTTAGACTTCTTCATCCTCTTCTTCTGAAACTGGCTCCCCAAATACATTTGGCGGATCTGGTTGATAGTACATCGTTCCTGGCTGCGGTGCATATGCGGATTGGGTTGGTTGATAATATAAAGGATTCGCGTATTGTGGTCCTCCAGGTTGCGGACTATATAACCTACTCTCTCCTCCGCATCCACAATCTTCCTCTCCTTGCACGAGCGGCGGCATATTATTATCTATCGGCATCATATTTGGATTTGGCATAGACGTATATTGCGGTCCAAACGGTGCTCCTTGCTGATATGGCATTTGATATGGATTTTGTGGTTGATAATAGGGATTTGACGGCATCATAGGCTGTTGGTATGGCATTTGATATGGCATCATATTCGGTGGTTGATTGTTATCCATGATCGGCATCATATTTGGCATTTGATTGTTATCCATGATTGGC
>NZ_JBBBBL010000003.1:64412-64625 GCF_037120585.1 Bacillus sp. CCNWLW194
ATCATATTTGGTGATTGATTATTATCCATAATTGGCATCATATTTGGTGATTGATTATTATCCATAATTGGCATCATATTTGGTGATTGATTATTATCCATAATTGGCATCATGTTCGGCATTTGATTGTTATTCATAATTGGCATCATGTTCGGCATTTGATTGTTATCCATAATCGGCATCATGTTCGGCATTTGATTGTTATCCATAATT
>NZ_JBBBBL010000003.1:64725-65103 GCF_037120585.1 Bacillus sp. CCNWLW194
GGCATCATATTTGGTGGTTGATTATTATCCATGATTGGCATCATATTTGGTGGTTGATTATTATCCATGATTGGCATCATATTTGGTGGTTGATTATTATCCATGATTGGCATGATGTTTGGTGGTTGGTTGTTATCCAACATTGGCATGATGTTTGGCACTTGAATATTTGGCGGTATGACTTGCGGGATAACTACATTTTCTTTCGATACGTTTGGTGATACTATATTTCCTACATTCTCTTTCTTCACTTGCGGTGATACTATATTCCCTACATTTTCTTTCTTCACTTGCGGTGATACTATATTCCCTACATTTTCTTTCTTCACTTGTGGTGACACGATATTTCCTACATTTTCTTTCTTTACTTGCGGTGAT
>NZ_JBBBBL010000003.1:65203-161293 GCF_037120585.1 Bacillus sp. CCNWLW194
ACTATGTTCCCTACATTTTCTTTCTTTACTTGCGGTGACACTATGTTCCCTACATTTTCTTTCTTTACTTGCGGTGATACTATGTTCCCTACATTTTCTTTCTTTACTTGCGGTGACACTATGTTCCCTACATTTTCTTTCTTTACTTGCGGTGACACGATATTATCTTTTTTCGTTTGAGGAGAAATGATGTTATTAGGTTTCATTTTAGTAATTTGAGGAGCAATTAACTCGCTTCCTTTTTTAATGACGTCTGAAATTTTATATTCTTTTTTCGCTTTTATTGGTGGCTGCGGTGGCTGTGGTAACACATTCACCGAAAACTTCGTATTGTCTTTCTCTGCTGGTTTTTGTTTTTCTATAACAGGTGGTTTTTGAATAACAGACGGTTTTTCAACTGGTTTTTCTATTTGAATTGGTTTTTCTATTTGAATTGGCTTTTCTTTTTGCACTTCTTTTTGAGGCTTTACCTGTACTTCTTTTTGCGGTGTCACTTGCATTTCCTTCTGTGGTTTTACCTGTACTTCTTTTTGTGGTTTCACTTGCATTTCCTTCTGCGGTTTTACTTGCACTTCTTTTTGTGTTTGTTGCATAGCAGGCTGCTGTGTAATTGGAGCTGATTGATACGTAACTTCTTCTTCATCTTCTATTCCAAGCGGCGTTGGCGTTGCTGCAAATTCTTTTTGTTGCACTTCTTTTACGTATTGTTTTGGCGGTGCTGAGCCTGCACCAGCATGTTGTTTCACGTGAACGCCGTTTGATGGCACTTTAATTTTCATACCTGGCATGATTAAATCTGGATTACTAAGTTGTGTATTTGTTTGTTTCAGCGTATCAAAATCCACTCCGTACTTTTTCGCAATTTTCCAAAGGGTATCCCCTTTTTGCACGATATGAATTTTCAAATTTTCCCCCTCCTGTATAACTTATCTATAAGTAACAAATCTCATGAAGTAACTCTTTCTACATAACGTTAACTTCTTTTCACTTTCATCACTTCTTCAATTTTCAATATCATTTGAAGTGGAATAAGCATAAAAAAATCGCAATGATTTCTTCACAACAATGTATGCCCATTTCGTTCTCGTTATGATTATGTGTATGAAAAAAAGCAACGGGAATCCCGCTGCTTCATACACGCTCTAACATACGATTTAATGCAAGAACCGCTTCTTCAGTCACTTGTTTATCTACGCTAATAACGTTAATTTCTTCTCCTCTTTCTATCGTTTCAAGCGCCCATAATAAGTGCGGCAGATCAATTCGGTTCATCGTTAAACATGGACACATAAAGGGGTTAAGTGAAACAATCTCTTTATCTGGATGTTGTTGAATAATTCGGTTCACTAAATTCATTTCTGTACCAATCGCCCATTTACTTCCAGATGGAGCCGATTCAATCATATCAATAATATATTTCGTTGACCCTGCGTAATCCGAAGCTGCTACAACTTCGTAGCAACATTCCGGATGTACAATAATATTCATATCCGGATGATTCTTCCGTACATTTTCAATATTTTTCACTGTAAAGTTTTGATGAACCGAACAATGACCTTTCCATAAAATCACTTGAATTTCTTCTATATCTCCATCGTACTCTAATGAATCTGTATACGGGTCCCATACTGCCATTTTATCTAACGGGATGCCTAAATCGTAAGCTGTATTTCTCCCTAAATGTTGATCCGGTAAAAAGACAAGCCGTTCTTTTTGTGTAAACGCCCAAGATACCATTTGTTTTGCATTAGAAGAAGTTACTGTCGCTCCTCCATTGCGACCACAAAATGCTTTAATGGCAGCTGTAGAGTTGACATATGTTAATGGAATCATCGTATCTCCAAATAATTTCGTGAGCTCTTTCCACGCTCTTTCTGTTTGTTCGATATCTGCCATATCTGCCATCGAACAACCTGCGCGCATATCTGGCAAAATAACGATTTGATCAGCTGTCGTTAACATATCAGCTGTTTCTGCCATAAAGTGTACACCACAAAACACAATATATTTTGCTTCTTTATTGCTCGCTGCAACTTGCGCAAGCTGAAGTGAATCTCCTGCCGCATCAGAAAATTGTACCACTTCATCCTTTTGGTAATGATGTCCTGGAATAAATAATGCTCTTCCCATTTTTTCTTTAATTTCACGAACCCGCTTTTCCATAACTTCTGTTGACATCGTGTGATAACGCTCCGGTAACATCGTTTCAATCGGTTGCACTTTTTCTAAAATACTCATATTTCTTTCTCCCCCTCTAAGCCACTTTCCTTACGCCTCAATATTGAAACTAATATCAAGTGCTTTCACTGAATGTGTTAACGCTCCAAGTGAAATATAATCTACCCCTGTTTTTCCGTATTTCGATAAATCTTTAATTGTAATGCCTCCCGATGCTTCCGTAACGACGGCACTCGGTACAATCTTTGAAAACTCCCGAATCTCATCTGGCGTACGGTTATCAAACATAATAATATCCGCACCAGCAGCTACAGCCTCTCTCACTTGCTCCTCTGTTTCTGTTTCCACTTCCACTTTCACCATATGCCCTAATTTTTCTTTCACCGATGTAACAGCTTTCGTAATAGAACCAGCAAAAGCAATATGATTGTCTTTGATCATGACACCATCATATAAACCGAAACGGTGATTAAATCCGCCTCCGCATACGACTGCATACTTATCAAACATACGTAGCCCTGGCATCGTTTTTCGCGTATCACAAATTCGTGTATGGCTGCTATCTAAAGCAAGAACAGCTTTATGTGTCATTGTCGCTATCCCACTCATGCGCTGGATAACGTTTAATATAACGCGCTCTGCCGTTAATAACGATGCGATTGGGCCTTGGACAGTTGCGATTATTTCGCCTTTTTCTACAAGATCTCCATCTTTTTTATGAAGCTCCACTTCAATTCTCTCATCAATTAATTTAAACCCTTCTTCAATTACTAACCGTCCCGCAAAGACCCCTGTATCCTTCGCAAGAAACGTTCCTTTTGAAAGTAAATTATCTGGAAAAATAAGCTGAGATGTTACATCTCTTTCTCCTATATCTTCTAGAAAAAATCGATTTAACGCTTCTTTAACCTTTATCGTATTCATAAAGCCCCTCTTCCCCTCATTACACAAGTTGTAGTTTTCTTTTCACTCGAACGATCTCTTTTTTTACGCTATTTCTATCTGGATAATCACTTCGATAATGGCCACCAATGCTTTCTTCTCTTTGCAAAGCTGATACGACTATAAGCTCACAAACTGTTAACATATTAATAAGCGTTATCTCTTCATTTGTAAGAGCATCATGTTGTAATATCATATTTCGAACACCGTACTTACTAAGCCATCTCTTTGCATAAGATAAACTTTGCTCTGTTCGTACAATCCCAACATATTTCATCATGCATTCTTGTATTTCTTCTTTCGTCGGCAAATGATTCAGAACGATAAATTTCTTTTCCTTCTCAGCGAAGTTGTTCAATCTGTCTTTTGTCGCTTTAGTTAAAATATGTTGTCCTATCCTTTTTCCAAACACAAGACCTTCTAACAATGAATTACTTGCTAACCTATTTGCTCCATGAACACCATTACAAGCTACTTCACCGACTGCATATAAATTTGGAATGGACGTCTCTCCATCACAGTTCGTTTTCACACCGCCCATATGAAAATGAGCACCTGGTACGACTGGAATGCGTTTTTCATTTATATCAACACCATTCTTTTTACACAATGATGATACAGTCGGAAAACGTTCTTCGAAATTTTGGATAGACTCAATATTCAAATACACTTTTTCACCCGCCAACAGCTGTTCATGAATCGCTCTTGCCACTACATCACGCGGTGCGAGATCATAATCAGGGTGTATATCCATCATAAAACGCTGTCCTTTTCCATTTATAAGGACAGCTCCTTCACCGCGAACAGCTTCAGAAACGAGGCCACTGCATCGCTCGCTCGCATATAACATCGTCGGATGAAATTGTACAAACTCTAAATCTACGAGCTCCCCACCTGCGCGGTATACCATCGCAAGTCCATCACCCGTAATTGTCTTGTCATTAGAAGTAAAGGCATATAGACCGCCAATCCCTCCTGTTGCTAACACCGTATAATCTGCAACGTAACGCTTCAGCTTCCCTTCACTATTTCTTGTTAAAACTCCAACACATTTATCATTTTCTATAATAAAATCGAGCACCATTTCCTGTTCCACTACCGTAACGTGCGGCGCTACTTCTTGAATGAAATGCTCTAATAAATTCTTTCCTGTTGCATCGCCACCTGCATGTAAAATGCGACGCTTTCGATGTGCACCTTCTTTTCCAAGATGGGGACCTGTTTCATCTCCATCGAATTTCATTCCATTTTCAATGAGATTATTTATTTCTTTCGGCCCTTCCTCAACTAAATAACGGACCACGTCTTCATTGTTATAATGACATCCTGCTACTAACGTATCTTCCAAATGTTCATTTGGATTGTCATATGTAGCAACCGCTGCGGCAATTCCACCTTGCGCTAAATGTGTATTATTATTACGATTCGTTTCCTTTGTGATAATAATCACATTCTTTTCGTGACAAATCTCTTTCGCAACACGAAGTGCCGCAACACCACTTCCAATAATTAAGACATCTGCACTTGGCATAATTGTTGCCTCCTACTTTACACTTTTCAACTGTCTTGACACCTATATTTACATAGTTTTAAAATAATGACAAGAGTTTTTTTATAATTCTTATTTTCACTACCATTAAAAAAATAAAAGAAATGTAACTCTTACTAGAGAGAGGACCTTACATGATGATATATCTTGACTATGCAGCTACTACACCTATGAGTGAAGAAGCGTTACAAACATATATGAAAGCAGCATCGCAATACTTCGGAAATGAACAAAGTTTACATGATATTGGAGGAACAGCCTCTTCTTTATTACAAGTTTGCAGAAAAACATTTGCTGAAATGATTGGTGGAAAAGAACAAGGGGTATTCTTCACAAGCGGCGGCTCGGAATCCAACTACCTTGCGATTCAATCCCTTCTAA
Organism: Bacillus sp. CCNWLW194; assembly: GCF_037120585.1. NCBI lineage: Bacteria > Bacillati > Bacillota > Bacilli > Caryophanales > Bacillaceae > Bacillus > Bacillus sp. CCNWLW194. The sequence continues at coordinate 70,254 of NZ_JBBBBL010000003.1, forward strand.
ATGCCCGAAATAAGAAGCATATTATTACAACACCTATGGAACATGCATCCATTCGAAGTTATTTTCAATCTCTAAAATCACAAGGCTATACGATTACTGAAATTCCTGTTGATAAAAGTGGACTCATTCGTTTAGTAGATTTAGAAGCAGCTATTACAGAAGATACTGTTCTAGCAAGCATACAGCACGGAAACTCTGAAATTGGAACCGTTCAAAATATCACAGAGATTGGGAAACTCTTAAAAAAATATAACGTTTTATTCCATTCAGATTGTGTGCAAACATTTGGTAAACTTCCTATCCATGTTTTTGAGATGGGGATTGATAGTCTTTCTGTTTCAGCACATAAACTATACGGACCAAAAGGTGTTGGCGCTTGCTATATAAACCCGCAAGTTCGCTGGATACAAATTTTCCCAGGAACCTCTCACGAAAAAGGTTTTCGTCCAGGCACAGTAAACGTTCCTGGCATCGCATCTTTTTTAACGGCTGCTGAGAATATATTAAAAAATCAACAGGAAGAAAACTTACGTTTTAAGGCGTTACGATCCTACTTTTTAGAGCAATTACACACAATTCCGCTAGAAATTGAAGTAGAAGGTCATTCTACTTCTTGTTTACCACATATTATTGGGGTTACAATAAAAGGAATAGAAGGTCAGTATACAATGCTAGAATGTAATCGCCGCGGTATTGCCATTTCTACGGGAAGTGCTTGCCAAGTCGGTAAACAAGAACCTTCGAAAACAATGCTTGCAATTGGAAAAACGTATGAAGAGGCAAAACAATATGTTCGCTTCTCTTTCGGACAACAAACAACGAAAGATCAAATTGATACTACTATTCATGCACTACACACAATCGGAAATCAATTTTATAGAGGTGTTAAATCATAATGAAACAAAATGACCAAAAAAAGATTTTAGGTGAAGAAAGACGACAACTTATCCTTCAGTGGCTTCTTGCTGCAAATGAACCGTTATCGGGGAATGAACTATCTAAAAAGACGAACGTAAGTAGACAAGTTATTGTGCAAGATATTTCCTTGCTTAAAGCAAGAAACGAACCGATTATCGCGACTGCTCAAGGCTATTTATATTTAAAGCCACAAGAAAAGCAACAAGCTTTCGAACGCGTAATTGTATGCCAACATAAACCAGCAGAAGTACGTCAAGAACTTACAATGCTTGTTGACCACGGTGTTACGATTAAAGATGTAAAAGTTGAGCATCCTGTATACGGTGACTTAACAGCATCTATTATGGTAAGTAATCGCTTTGATGTAGAGCAATATTTACAAAAAATCGAAAACACAAATGCTTCCTATTTATCGCAATTAACAGATGGTATTCACTTACATACAATTGAAGCAGATTCAAAAGAAAAGTTAGATGCTGCTTGTGAGGCACTAGATAAAGCAGGGTTTCTCGTTTATTAATTAATGTAAAGCACAGGTTTTTTTATCATTCTCTGTGCTTTTTTAATGCTATAATACTGTAATCAATCGTAAAGGAGATCAACTATGGGAATTGAACTCGTTCACTTTAGCATTGGCAAACCGAAACAAATGAAATATAACGAAGATAAAGAAATGATTACTGGTATATGTAAAGAGCTTACAGAAGAAGCTTTCCTCTCAAAAGATGGCTTCATTGGTGATGATGTAGCAGATTTAAAACACCATGGGGGACCTGATCGCGCCGTTTGTGTGTACTCACACGAGCATTACGCACTATGGGAAGAGGAATTTCAAACTACGCTTCCAGCTTCCACATTCGGTGAAAACATTACTGTAACAAATATGTTAGAGCGTGATGTTTGCATCGGAGATACATATCAACTAGGTGAAGCAATCATTCAAGTGACACAAGCAAGAGTACCTTGCAGCACTATTTCAAAACGTCTCGGTATTCCTGGCATACTGCCTCGCATTGTAGCAACTGGATTTACTGGCTACCTATGCCGCGTTCTTCAGGAAGGTACTGTACGTAAAGATTCTAAAATTACATTACTAGATCGTCCATCAAACAATGTATCTGTTTTATTCTCTAACGAAATTTATTTTCATAATAGAAAAGATAAAGATGGCATTGAAAAGATTCTTGCTGTAAAAGAGCTAGCCGATATTTGGCGTGATCAGTTAGAGGATCGTCTTGCGAAGCTAAAATAAAGAATCCCACCATTATAGGTGGGATTTTATTTATCTATCAGACGGTCTAATAGCGACTGAAATTATATCGAATTAACTACTAATACTCCCCTTTACAACCAATAAGAAGAATAACTCCCCAGCACAGTAACAGAAAAGCCGAGTGCTTCGAGTTCCATCGTTACACCTGGCAACAATACATCATCGTACGCTTTATCAACATCGATTAAGAAAAAGTAATTTCCAAGACCTGTTTTCATCGGACGCGATTCGATTTTTGATAAGTTTAATTTTCTCCATGCGAAAGCTGATAACACTTGATATAGTGCCCCTGCATAATCAGCAGGTAACGTTATCATAAGCGTCGTTTTCTCTCCACGGTTTTCTCCGTTATTTGGGAGTACAGCTTTCTTTTTTTTATGCAGAACGAGGAAACGTGTATGATTGTTTTTATGCGTATGAATGCTACGTCTTACGATCGTTAATCCGTATTTTTCTGCAGCTGCTTCATTTGCAATGGCGGCAATTTTTTCTTCAGGATGTTCTTTCACATATTGCGCAGCGGCACTTGTTGACGTCATATCTCGGACGGTTACCCCTTTTAATTCTTCATTTAAAAACTTATGACATTGTGCAATAGCATGTGGATGCGAGTGCACTGCATATACTTCTTCCCACACTTCTGCATACTGCGGATGTACAAGTAAATGTTGCTGAATTGGTACTGTAATTTCTCCTACAATAGAAAGTGGTTGCTCATGCACAAGATAATCAACTGTTATATTCACTGAACCTTCTATGGCGTTTTCTAATGGTACCACCGCATAATCTACATTTCCATTTGCAGCTGCATCCATACAATCTGGAATCGTTCGATACGGTACATGCTCTGCTTCCGGAAAAAAACGACTCACCGCCATATTTGTAAATGTTGCTTCTGGTCCTAAATATCCTACTCGAATCATCGTCTTTTCCCCTCTTTTTCGTTTTCTTACTGTTATACCATACTTTTTTATATTCTTCTATGTAAATTTCGAATATTTAAAAAAGACTAGCATTCGCTAGTCTAAATGTTTTCTATATTCTCTTTGAGCAAAAAAGAAATAAATGATGCATGCAGCAATATAAAATAGAATAAACAAGCCTACTTTTCTTAATGAACCATCCATAAAGATTGTATTATGAAACGTATATAACGCAACTGCACTATGCATACTCCCTACTATAATTGGCGCAAAAAATAGCATACATAATTGCCAGCGAGAAATCTTCCATACTTCTTCCTTCGTCATTCCCAGTTTAGAGAGTGCCCCGTACTGCTTTCTATCCGTTGAAATATTATGAAACCATTTAAAATATACGATACTACATGATGTAAGGAAAAATAATATACTAATGAATGAGCCTATAAATCGCGTAATATCACCGAACGCTTTCATATTCACATAGAGTTCCATATTACTTCGAAATGCATTATTATCTTGTTTCATATGTTTCCGTAAATCTTCATTTAACTCTTTCGTATTTTCGATATTTAGTAATGTATAGCCTCTATATATCATTTTTTCAGAATCAGGAATCTGATTTGCTATACTGTCAAAGTCTTCATCATTCATGACGAAGAACAGACCATTAATATGCGAAGGATGATAGTTAAATTGTATCCCTTCCTTTTGACCATTAAATACGAACGAGTATGTTCGATTCATTACTTGGAATTGAATCTCTTTTTGATCATATATATTCGGATGATTGTATTTATTATAATAAACAAGTGTAACTGTTCCTTTTTTAGGATGATACGTTTTCTGTTTTTGTTTTCTTGCCTCTTGATTGTATTCACTTTCCTTTATAAGCGGCGTTACTTCTGTTTCCCCCTTATTGGACTGAAAAGATGCATACACTCCAACAAAACTCATATATTGAAAATCATCATACCCGTATTGGTGCAATAATTGTTCAACCGTACCTTCCGCAAAGACTTCATGAGAAGAAGTACCTTTTTCTATGTAAGAAAGTGAGTGCACTCCTTCGCCCCGCCACATATCTTGCATACCGGAAAAATATAAGAACACTGTACCTGTTGCCGTAACTACAAAAGTCGTTGCCATTGACATGAGAAAGAAAAAACGACCATTTTCTTTCATTCGATGTGACAATTGATTCACTATAAATAAATACGGATATGTATACATAATCTTTTTATTTCGTTTTATCATTTCTAATACTTGGGCAACTCCGTGTGTAAAAGAAAAGTATGTTCCGAAAAAGACAAGTATAGACACTGGAAAAAAGTATAACGCTATCGTCGTCGGCATCGCCGCTTGTAACGCTAACGTATATCCTACTCCTAAACAAATAAAGCCGAATATACAAAGCCACATTGATGTTTTCTTCTCTTTTTTATCTGTTCGAAATTCTTTCAATAACCGAATGATTTTTATATTCCATATACGTAAAGCACTTATAAAAGATAAGACAACAAATACGACCATATATGTAACAAGCGTTAATCCAATTGCTCTCACGTCAAAAATGACAGGGAGTTCTTTCGGAAGTTGAAGTAACATACTAAACACCATGAAGAAGAGCTTTAAGAAGATCATACCAAGCCCAATACCGAAAATATTAGCAAATATCCCGATCAACATTTGCTCGGTCATAATTACGCCAATTACGTTAGATTTCGTTGCTCCCATTAACATATATAATCCTAATTCTTTCTTACGTGCCTCTATGAAAATAGAAGTAGAGTACAAAATAAATATGACGAAAAAAGAAATGATAATAACATTACATATGATCAGTCCCCAGCGTACGTTTTGATACCACATCGTCTCCTGCATATACGGATGTACAATAACAGACATGTATGCAAAAGACGCAAATATTGCAAAACAACTACTTAAGAAAAATACTTTATAATTACGCCAATTTCCTTTTATATTTTGCTGCGCTAGTTGCCGAATGTTCATCTATCGTCCCCCTATAACTTACTACATAGGCAAAAAGCTAGAGGTTTCTCTAGCTTTGCACGTGTTTCAAATATCCTCTTTGTGCAATCATAAAGTAAATCGCAGAAGCTACAAAGTACGTTCCAATTACAATCGCACCTGATTTCCATAAATCAATATAAAGCATTTTCCCTAACGTATGAAGAGCAAATCCACTATGAATGGCACCGATTAAAATTGGGATAAAGAAGATAACACCCATTTGTCGAAGTGCAATTTTACGAATTTCTTTATCCGTCATACCAATTCTCTTTAACGATTTAAATTGAATACGATCTTGTTCTTTATCGTTAAACCATTTAAAGTACGTCATACTACAAGCAAAGAAGAAGAACAGTACAGCTACAAAAAAACCAATAAACATTGTAATTGCTCCTGATTCCCTTATATTTTTATAAGCGAACACCGAGTTATTTAATTCCTCTTGCTTATCTGGTGCAACTTCCTTTTTTAAATCTAACACAAGGTCTTCTGTACTTTTCCAGTCTTCTATATAATAACCGTAATATTTCGTCTTTTCTTCATCTGGTACGAGCTTTGCGTATTTCTCAAAATCTTGCTCATTTACAATGAGATATTCACTATCATTAAAAACAGAAAATGAAGTGGGCTCATTTAATTGAACAGACTGCGTTTGTCCGTTAATTTTAATTTCATACGGTTTCGTACGATCTATCTTCATCATATCGTTCGCCATATCCATTATGACCATCGTTGCACTACCTGGTGCATTATGAACTTCTCTAACTTGCTCTCTCTTTTGTTTACGTACTTCAGCGTTATATTCTTTTTCTGAAACAATCGCCATCGGCATCTCATGTTCACTGTTAAACATCGTGATTTTTTGAGTTCCAGGAAGTTTTACGTACGTTACTTCTCGCGCTTCTTCAAATCCGTGTTTTTTTATTAATTCTTTTGTTTTTCCTTCTTTGATGACATTATGCGTATGTATTCCCTTTTCCTCATACGAAATAGCATGCGGGGTACTAGTTACTGTCTTATAACTCATATCCTCAAAAAATACGTACAGTGTACCAACTGCTGAAGATACAACGGCCGTAATGATAGAAATTACAAATAGAAAACGAGCATTATCTTTCATTTTATAAATAAGGTTGCTAAGGACGAACATATTTGGGTATGTATAAAAAGATTTTTTTCGTTTTTGTAACGCCTTTAATACGACTGTACTACCTTGTGTAAACAGCAAATAAGTTCCGCCTATCGTCAGCCCTACAATCGGTAAAAACAGAATGATAAAATTCATAAATGTTACTTGGAAGCTAAGTACATATGCAACAATAATACATCCCATACCAACTACACATAACCATGTAAATGCAAAAGGTTCTACTTTTTGTTTTCTTGCTCCTCTTAATAAATCAATAATTTGCAAGCGTCCTACTGTCCAAACGCTAAACAATGATAAGATTAAAAATAGAATAAAGTATACACCTGCTGTAATCAAAACTGCTTTACTATTCCATACGAGTGGTAGTGTTTTATCTATTTTCAATATTACGCTTAATGCTTGGAAGAATAATTTTGAACAAAGCATGCCAAGCCCAATACCCACTACAATTGCAATACTGCCTAACATAAGTTGCTCTAATATAATCATTCGGCCAAGTTGAGATTTTGTTCCGCCTATTAATGTTAATAGACCAAACTCTTTTTTCCTTGCTCGCAAAAATGTTGAATTTGCATATAAAATAAAGAGTGCTGAGAAGATGACTACAATATAATTCATCGATTCTAACCCTTTTGAAATCATCTTCCTCATACTAATATTACCGCCTACAACATCTGGATGATAAATGAAGGAAGCATACATGAAAAATACGACTATCGATAAACAACTACTTATCAGAAACGCTTTATAATTACGCCAATTTCCTTTTACATTATTAAGCGCGAGCTGGCGAAAGTTCATGATATTCTCCTCCTAGCATCGCAAGTACGTCCAGAATTTCTTGGAAAAAGGCTTGTTTCGTTCTTCCTTTATGTATTTCTGAGAAAATCTCTCCATCACGTATGAAAAGAATACGTTCGCAATAACTCGCCGCTACTGGATCATGCGTAACCATTGCAATTGTCACTTTCTTTTGTTCATGTAAGTCTTGCAACGCACTCATTAATGATTTTGCCGACTTAGAATCTAAATTTCCTGTTGGCTCATCCGCTAAAATTAACGTTGGCTCATGAATGATTGCTCTCGCTGCCGCTGCACGTTGTTGTTGCCCGCCTGATACTTCGTATACTTTTTTATTTAATATTTCTTCGATGTTTAAAAACTTCGCAATTTCCATTACTTTCGCATCGATTTCATTTACAGATTTTTTCGCCATTACAAGTGGTAAAATAATATTTTCTTTAATCGATAACGTATCAAGTAAGTTAAAATCTTGGAAAATGAATCCTAAATGTGTACGGCGAAATTCCGCTAATTTTGCAGCACGCATTTGATTAATTTCTTCTCCATTTACAAGCACATGACCTGAGGTTTGTTTATCGATTGTTGCTAATAAATTTAAAAGCGTTGTTTTCCCGCTTCCTGAAGGACCCATAATTCCTACAAATTCGCCTTCTTCTATTTTAAAATTTATATCGTTTAAAGCAGTCGTCGCTACTGAACCTTTCGATTGATACACCTTCGTTAATCCCTTTACTTCAAGAACACTCATTTCTAATCCCCCTATGTGTTTTCTTCTTACATTTACTATAAGAAAAATAAGAAAAAGAAACGAGTGATTTCCCTTACAAAACGTTTTGTTATCTTACAGTTTTGTCATTTTTCTCATTAATGTATGATATTCTTCATCTTTTGCAAATTGGAACGTGAACGTTGTCCCTTCCCCTTCAGCCGATTGTACATAAATACCGTGATGTAAATTATCGCAAATTTCCTTCGTAATATATAAACCCATTCCAGTCGCTTCTCTCGTTTTACGGCCATTTATCCCCGTAAAGAATGGATCAAATATACGCTTTACATCTTGCTCTGGAATACCGATTCCATTGTCCTTAATATGTAATAATACCTTTTGATCTTTCTCTTCAATTTGAAATTGAATTTCCTTTTTCTCTGCTTCCGAAATTTTTGTATACTTAATCGCATTTATAACAATTTGCCCTATAGCAATACTTAGCCATTTTCTATCAGATGCAACCATACAAGTATCTTCTTCAAACATTACTTTTGGAAATACAGACGATTGAATGAAGGATTTTCGATTTTCATTAATAATACCTCGAATGATATCTATCACATTTACTACTTCTACTTTATAATCTTTCGCAAATTGCTCTAACCTTGCCATATGTAACGCTAAATCTAAACCATTAAGTATGCGGTTATTTTCTTCGCGGATACTTTCAACGGTTGCTCTTGCTTCACGATACTCTTTACCAAACTTCTGTAATAGTAATTCAATAACAGATACCGGTGTTTTCATTTGATGAATCCATTGATTCATAAATATCATTTGCTGTTGTTCTTTTGCATGTTGTTTATGAACTTCATTCATATATTGCTGTCTTAATAACGTAAACGATTCAACGACCATCTCTTGCTCTGCCGTATAAGAAGTATCAATAAGTAAGGAATCATGTAATGTATTTCCGCCAATAACATACTTTTCGATCCTCTTTAAAAACACACTCCGTTTTCGGTAATCGTAAATGAGATATACAGTAAAAACAACTGTCCCTAATAAAAGTCCGTATAACCATGTACTCCAATCAATAGATCGCTTTTCTAAAAGACTTTGCAACTGCAAAACGAGCCCAAATAAACAAAGGCTAACAATATAAGAAAGAATTAAAGAAAAACGATCCATGAGGTAATTTTTAACCTTCATGCCCTTCGCCCCACTCTGTAAGAAGCGCATAACCATATCCACGTTTCGTTACAATTGCATTTTTAATGCCTAACTCCTCTAGTTTCTTCCTTACACGTTTTACATTTACGGTTAATGTATTATCATCAACAAAAGCTACCTCATCCCAGAGGGCTTCTAACAATTCTTCGCGCGTTACATATTGATTTGCTTGTTTCATTAAACACTCTAATAAGTAAAATTCATTTTTTGTCAGTTCTGTTTGTTGCCCTTGCCACTCAACAACGTGCTGCGATGGGAATAACAACAATCCATTTACACCTAAACAATCACTTTCTGCTGCAGAAGCATACTCACCATATCCACGTCGAAGTGCACTTTTCACCTTAGCCATTACAATATCTAAATGGAATGGCTTCGTAATGTAATCATCTCCGCCATTCTCAATCGCCATTACTTGATCCATTTCCCCTGTTCTTGCAGAAACAAAAATAATTGGTGCATTCGATACAGTACGAATTTGACGACACCAATAAAATCCATCAAAATATGGTAAATTAATATCAAGTAACACGAGATGTGGATTTACTTTTACAAACTCATCCTTTATATGTCGTAAATCACTTGCTCTAAATGATTGATAGCCATACCTTTCTAAATGCTCTTCTAATATTCCTGCGATTTTTTCATCGTCTTCTACAATTAATATTTTATACATGTTCGTTTTCTCCCCATAAAAAATTCTTATAAAACCACTCCTTTTCTATTATAAATTGAAAATTTAATTAGTGGGTATTTTTTCCTGTACGAATCAGACTTTTACGATATAAAAAAAGACTGCCATATTTCGGCAGTCTTAATCGATAAATTCAAATTCATATTCAAGAATTTTTACAATATCTCCGTCTTTTGCACCACGTGCACGAAGCGCTTCATCAATACCCATTCCGCGCATTTGACGAGCGAAACGACGTATAGATTCATCACGTGAGAAGTCTGTCATTTTGAATGTCTTCTCAATATCGTAACCAGAAATAACAAACGTGCCATCACTTTCACGTGTAATTTCAAATTTAAGAGCTTCAGCATCAAATTTGTACATTACACTTGCTTCAGACTCATCAACAACATCGTACATCGGGAATTCTGGTGTTGTTTCTAATAAGTTCGCTACTTCAAACAGTAAATCACGAACACCTTGTTTCGTTACAGCTGAGATTGGGAAGATTTTTACTTCGTCTCCCACTTTCTCTTTAAAGCCTTGTAAGTTTTCTTCTGCATCTGGCATATCCATTTTGTTTGCTACAACAACTTGTGGACGCTCTGTTAAACGCATATTGTATTCTTTTAATTCATTATTAATCGTTACGTAATCTTCATATGGATCACGGCCTTCTAAACCAGACATATCAATAACATGCACGATTACACGTGTACGCTCGATATGGCGTAAGAATTGGTGTCCAAGTCCAACGCCAGCATGTGCGCCTTCAATTAGTCCAGGAAGGTCAGCCATAACGAAGCTACGGTTATCACCAGTTTCAACAACACCAAGATTCGGAACGATTGTTGTAAAGTGATACTCTGCAATTTTCGGACGTGCTGATGATACAACAGATAATAATGTAGATTTACCTACACTTGGGAATCCAACAAGTCCAACGTCTGCTAGTACTTTAAGTTCTAGAATGACATCACGCTCTTGACCTGGTTCCCCGTTCTCAGCGATTTCTGGCGCTGGGTTCGTAGCTGTTGCGAAACGTGAGTTACCACGGCCACCTCGGCCACCTCTTGCGATTACAGCTGTTTGTTCATGCGTTACTAAATCGGCAAGAATTTGACCTGTTTTTTCATCTTTTACTACTGTTCCTGGTGGAACTTTTACGATTAAATCTTCAGATTTACGTCCGTGCTGACCTTTACTCATTCCATGCTGACCGCGATCAGCTTTGAAATGACGTTGGTAGCGGAAGTCCATTAATGTACGTAACCCTTCCTCAACAACAAAAACAACATCTGCACCTTTACCACCGTCGCCACCTGCTGGGCCACCTTTAGGAACATACTTCTCACGACGATACGCAACCATTCCGTTACCACCGTCGCCGCCTTTTACATATATCTTGACCTGATCTACAAACATTATTTCACCACACTTTTTTCAATTGGTTGTAATATAACTGAGACTTCTTCGTCTCTTACTGTATAAGAAATGGAATACCATTTATTGTTTTGGTTCGCAAGCCAATTCTGTAGTTCTTCTACACTCGTTAGCTTACCACGAAAATCAAAAAAGAAACGAGCATTCTCCGCGTCACATTCAATTGTGATACAAACATAATTTTCAACATATACGTCTAAACTATGCTGAAGCATTGAGAAAAATTGATTCGTCCATGTACATACAGTCTCATCTAAGTGAGATAAGTTATGTAATTTCCCTAATACTTCGTACTCCAATAAGCACGGCTGCTGTTTCCAATTATATGTTAAAATCCACTCTGAAAATAAAGGCATAGATAGCCCTATCAGATTGGATTCTTGTCTCGCTTCTTGGACAAAACGATCGATGAGACTATGAATTTCTTCCACTTTTCCAAGGGAAAGGTTTCCTTTCACCATCTGCATACGATTGAGCCAATCATGTCTTGAATGACGCAATGCATCTATAATTGTCCATTTTTCATTCATTTAGATACCCCTTAATATAGAAAAACTCTAACCTGCACTCAGGTTAGAGTTTTCCGTGAGTTCTTATGCTTCTTGAGCAACAGGATATACGCTCACTTGTTTGCGGTCACGGCCAAGACGCTCAAAGCGTACTACGCCGTCAACTTTCGCGTATAAAGTGTCATCGCCACCACGACCAACGTTAACACCTGGATAAATTTTTGTACCGCGTTGACGGTAAAGAATTGAACCACCTGAAACCGTTTGACCATCTGCGCGTTTAGCACCAAGACGTTTTGACTGAGAGTCACGACCGTTCTTTGTACTACCTACACCTTTCTTAGATGCGAAAAACTGAAGATCTAATCTTAACATACGTTACACCTCCTGCACTTTTTCTATTAAACGGATATACTTTCCGTAATCAAGTTCGATCGTCTTAAGCGAAACAACCAATCCTTCTAAAAGCGTTTGTGCTTTTTCTGCTGCATGAACGTCTAAATCATTAGGCAATTCATACGTTAAGAATCCACCATCACTTCCGAGTTCAATAGTTGCCTGCACATTACAAAGTTCTTCCACTGCATTTATAGAACCAAACACAACCGCTGTAGTTCCAGCACAGACAAGGTCTTGTCCATGTGGCGCATAATCGGCATGTCCAGTCATTTTAAATGATTGGATACTTCCTAATTTCGTGCGACTTATCGTAATTTTAATCATGTTAACCTGGATTAAGCGTTGATAGCTTCAACAACTAGCTTAGTGTAAGGTTGACGATGACCTTGTTTCTTACGATTGTTCTTTTTCGCTTTGTATTTGAAAACGATGATTTTCTTAGCGCGACCTTGTTTTTCAACTTTCGCAGTAACTGTTGCACCTTCTACAACTGGGCTACCAACTTTAACGTTTTCGCCACCAACGAAAAGAACTTTGTCAAAAGTAACAGTTTCACCAGCTTCAACATCTAATTTTTCAATGTAGATTGCTTGACCAGCTTCAACTTTAATTTGTTTTCCACCTGTTTCGATAATTGCGTACATACTTGCACCTCCTCTTAATTACTAAGACTCGCCAAAAACGAGGTAGACATAAATGCCTTTAGGGAACCTGTCTTGTGCGGTTGTAGCATATAGCCGTTTAGGTGCTATAAACTATAACATAAAGATGTTATCATGAATCATAGACGGTTGTCAATAAATGTTCTGCTAACTATTTTTTCCGTTCTATAATTTCTTTTTTACTTCCAAAACGGATAATTGCATACTTTTCGATCATATCATCTTTGAAATAAATTTCAAATGGAATATTTTTTTGTAATTCTTTTTGTAAAAATTGTTTTTGCAGTTCTTTAGGTGCAGCAATTAATACCGCCTCATCTTCTATACTTCCATATGTAATTAGCTCTCTCTCTAGCTCATACGCAATTGTTTCATATGACATCACATACCCCGTCGCTTTGCACGGTACACACTCTTCTAGTAATACGTCACGTAAAGAATGTTTTTTACGTTTGCGTGTCATCTCTAAAATCCCTAACTCTGTAAACCCAAGCACTCTTGTATATGTACGATCATGTTGCATAGCAGCGATAAGACATTCTCTTATTTTTTCTTTATCTTCTCTTCTTTTCATATTAATAAAATCAATTAATATCATACCACCGATATCACGCAGTCTTAATTGACGTGCAACCTCTTCAGCTGCCACTTCATTTGTACGAAGGACTGTATCTTGTAAATTCTGCTTTCCAGTAAACTTACCCGTATTCACATCAATTACAGTCATCGTCTCCATTTGCTCCACAATTAAATAAGCACCATTTGGAAGCCACACAATTTTTTGAAGTGCTTTCTCAATTTCACGCTCTATTCCAAAATGGTTAAACATTGAAGACTTTTCATTATAAAAAGACACTTTTTCTTTTCCGACTTTTTCTTCTAACTCTTTTACTATACTTCTTGTATCTACAATTACTTTTTCAATCGTTTCAATTGGATTCTCTTGAAATACCCGATCTAAAAAAGTGGCCGGGCGATGAAGTAGTAACGGTGCCTTTCCCTGGTCCTCTTTTCTTTTTAACTCTTCATATAACTGCTGTAACCTTTGCATTTCAGCTTGTATTTCTTCAATTTCTCCTTTTTCAGAAGCAGAGCGGAAAATGTAACCTCCCGTCCCTTCCACTTCAATTTGGAGTAGTTGTTGCCTTCTTTTATTGTTTTTTATTTTCCGAGAAACCGCGCGCATTTCATCATATGGCATATAAACGACATATTTCCCGGTAAATTCTATGTTCGCTGTCAATTTTGGCCCTTTCATATCAATTGCCTCTTTCACAACTTGTACGAGCACCGCTTGTCCTTCATGTATACGATAAGAAGATGGTACATCATCGTATGAAAGATACGCATGTTTTTCTAAACCGATGTTTACAAAAGCTGCGTTCATTCCAGCTATTGTTCTTACAATACGTCCAACATAAATATGCCCAACAATCTCTTGTTCTTCATTTCGTTTCCATAAAAACTCAACAATTTTTTTCTTCTCTTCAATTGCAACGCGTTTTTCCGATCCAGCATAGTTCATATATAACGTTTTCAAAATTATTTCCTCACTTTATAATCTTCTTTGCTTTTACAATAATAAAAGGTTAGTGCTAACGTCAACACTAACCGATTAATTCTTCAACAGATGATGTTGTTCGTTTTTCAGTAAAATACGCATAGAGCAATTCATTTTCATCCAATGTGTAATGTTCTTTATATTTTCCATGAACGATAATAGAGTGCTTATACCCTCTACGAAATTTTGTGAAGATCGTATATAAACGATCTTCCGTTTTCACCTCAATAGGTGCAATCTTTTCAATTCCCCTTTTGTTCCCATAATAACGTTCTAATAAAAAACGCATAAAGGCATATCGTCTTTGTTTCCATTCTTGATATAACGATACCGCTAAAAATATGAGTAGTACCCACATCATAATATTGTTACTATTCCAAAGTAACTGCCACCCTAGTATGACACTAAAAAAAACACATGATAATTTCATCATCTTTTCATGTGCTTGTAAATAAGGAAAACGATATGATAATACGTTAAACAATACTTTCCCACCATCAAGCGGCCAAATAGGGAGTAAATTAAACGCTAAAATAATTATATTATTCCACATAAAGAAATAATATAAATCCGCATCAAGCCAACCAACTTCAAACAACATATAGCCTACCGCCATCATCCAAATATGTTGAATAGGTCCTGCAATTACGACAACAAGCTCCTCTTTCAATGACTTATTCCCATGTTCCTCAAGCTCAGCTACACCACCAAACGGTAAAAGTTGAATCTTTTTAATACGCCAATTATAGTGTGCCGCTGCAAAAGCATGCCCGAGTTCATGGATGAGAACGATACAAAATAACAGTAGTAACTCTTTAAAACGTGCCGTGAAAATACCAATGACAATAACAACCCAAAACAACGGATGCACTGAAATCTTCGTTAAAATATCTCTATATTTAATCAAATGAAATCACCTGAATCGGATCGATAAATTTTTCATTCTTTTTTATCGCGAAATAAAACTTACCATTTTTATTATTTGCATCATTGTTCACTGTTCCAATTTTTTGTTTCTTTGAAACGTAATCATATAATTTCACTGACATATCATTTAAATTTGCATACCATGACTCCGTTCCATCCGCATGCTGAATTTGAACTGTATTACCAAGTTCCTCTTTCTTGCCTGCAAAAACAACTAATCCTTCATTCACTGACTCAACAGTTGCATTTGTAGCTGTTTGAACAAATACACCTTGGCCATTTTTTTGAAACCCTTGCATCACCTTTCCGGAAGCAGGAATTGCATAATCTTTTTGCTGAATGGTTCCTTCTTTTTTCTCATTAGGCGAATAGAATACGAGAGGTTTTCCAAACTGCTTTTCGTACCATTTCGCTACAGTAGCAAACTGAAATTCTTCCTTCATCACTTTTTCTGTAACAGCTTTAGCACCGCCGAAAGAAGGAGGGGCATTCTTATATAAAATAGCGACAGAAAGAACTAATATTGCTGATAATAAAACTTTAAAGAAAAATACTTCTTTTCGAAACAAAGGATGAATTTCCTTTTCTCCATCTTCAATAAATACTGTTTCACTATCAAAATTACCTCCAGCAAAATACTGCTCTTCCTCCATCCTTTCTTGCTCTGCCTTCCTCTTCGCAATCCGTTTTTTAATTTCTTCTACACGTCTATTCTTCATACTGTCTCCTTTCTTTCGTTAAGCTAATTTAAATAGAAACAGTTGTATACAGTTTGTACATATGTATGAGCTAGGAAAGGAAGATATTCGTGTGAAGAAAAAAGAAAGCACTCCGCAAATATGCGAAGTGCTTTTAACGGATTCCAAAGAAGTTTTTCATCTTTGTAAATACCGATACCTTTTCTTGTTCAAATGCTTGTAATGGGACATTCTCACCCAACAAACGTCTTGCAATATTACGATAAGCTAACGCTGCTTTTCCGCTCGGTTGCAACGCTACAGGTTCACCTGTATTTGTAGCACGAATAACTTCATCATCATCTTCTACAACACCAAGAAGCTCGATTGACAATGTACGTACGATTTCATCAACATCTAACATATCCTGTTCATGAAGCATATGACTACGCACACGGTTAATAACAAGTTTCGGTGGTTCAATATCCTCTTTTTCTAAAAGCCCGATAATACGATCTGCATCGCGCATTGAGGATACTTCTGGCGTCGTAACAACGATTGCTTTATCCGCACCAGCTACCGCGTTTTTAAATCCCTGCTCAATCCCCGCAGGACAATCAATTAATATGTAATCATAATCTTGACGTAATACTTGTATTAATTCATCCATTTGTTCAGGTGTTACCGCTGATTTATCACTCGTTTGTGCTGCAGGTAATAAATAAAGATCATCAAAACGTTTATCTTTAATAAGAGCCTGAGGTAAACGGCAACGCCCTTCAACGACATCAACAAGATCAAATACAATACGATTTTCCAGCCCCATTACTACGTCTAAGTTTCGAAGACCGATATCTGTGTCAATTAAGCACACTTTCTTTCCAGATAACGCTAGGGCTGTACCAATGTTCGCAGACGTTGTAGTTTTACCTACTCCGCCTTTTCCAGATGTAATTACTATTGCCTCTCCCACAGCTATACAATTCCCCTTTCTAACTTTGTTAAATTAGGTCTAAGATGAGTGAGAAGTTGCAGTCGATCGACAACAATGTGATTGTTCTCATTAATATACGCACATTCTGCCGCCTCCGCTCCGTCTTCTTTCTCTTCCGGAGCCCGCATTGCCACATCACTAATTCGAAGTTGCATCGGGTTCATAACAGATGCAGCGATTACAGCATCCGAATCCCCATAATACCCAGCATGCGCAATTCCTCTTAATGATCCTACGACAAAAATATTCCCCCCAGCGATAACCGTTCCGCCTGGATTAACATCTCCAATTAACAATAAATTTCCTTTTACATGTAAAACTTGTCCAGAGCGAACAATTTTGGAAATAGGGACAATTTCTGTTTCTTCTTTCCAAGCTATTGCTTCTGCTTTCGTGATAACATCACTTTCAATCGAATCCACAACAAGATTCTTTTTATTACGAATTAACGTACGAATCTCTTCTTGTTGGACTTCTGTTAAATAACGATTTCCCACTTTCACATGCACTTCAATTAAAGAGCGCCCATCACCATCATAGTAATGTGTAGAAAGCTTTTCATCCAATTCCTCCAGTAATTCAGAGAATGAACAACAATCATCTAAATGAAGCGTTATTCCGTCTTTTGTCCCTTTTATTGTTACATTTTGTTGCTTTTTTTCTTCCACTAAAGTTCACCCCACCGATTCAATTCGACATAAAATTAGAAAATCCTTTTTTCTTTTTCTTCCATCGCTTTTGAAAGACGCACTAAATATCGTCTCAGTGGGAAACAAACTATTAATAAGAAAATTGCATTTAGCAATAAAGTAGAAAGGAGACGATCTGTGAAAAAGACATACGCCGACATATGAGTACGTCCTAACAAAGTTAAAAATCCATACACATAATACTCTAATGCTACAATGCTAGCTAGTACGATAGAAGCAACAATAAATAAATTCAATTGTAGTACCTTCATCACACTATAAACTAAATAAGCTAAAATCGGATACGCAAAAATATATATACCGACAAGTTCTGTGTATACGGTATCAAATAAGAAACCAAATAATAGTCCGTAATAAATCCCTTGGACCGGACTATAGTACACAGTAACAAAACATAACACAATGATAAAGAAATGAGGTGCTGCTATACTGTCTTTCCAAAAAACCTCTGTTGGAACAATAGTAGCAAACATATTTTCAAATAAAAAAACAAAAAGGAGCAAAAGAGGAAGAGCTGCTCTTTTTAAAATCTTCATCATCTCTTCTCCCCCTCCTATTCTAATGGCGCTGAAGGCGTTTCACGTTTAGCAACCATAATATGCTCTACGTCATTTAAATCAGCGGCTGGCTTTACATAAGCCGTTTTTGTTAAACCGTATGGATCCGGCTGCACATCAACGATTGTTCCAATTACAAGACCTCTTGGGAAAATATCACCAAGTCCAGATGTTACAACTAGTTGATCCTTATCTACCGGTGCATCAGAACCAATCTTTGTGAAAAGAAGTAAGTGCTTTTCTTTGTCGTAACCTTCAATCAATCCAAAGATTTTCTCATTTCCTTGTACGATAGCAGAAACGCGATTTGTTCGGCTCATAGAACTTAGCAACTCTACTGATGATGTAAACTGAGATACACTTTTCACTCGTCCAACTAAACCTTGTGAAGTTACTACAGCCATATCTTTTTTAATTCCTTGCTGTGCTCCTTTATCAATTCCAATTAAATCGTACCATTTATCTGGATTACGAGAAACAACAGTAGCAGGGATTTCAGTGTAATCACTATTTAACTTTGTTTTACCAGTTAACTCTTGCAATTTCCTTTTATCATCTTCTAATTGTTTTACTTGACTTGATAACTTTCCGTAATTATCTAATTTTGCTTTTAATTCTTTATTCTCTTCATACGTGCGCTTTACATCCTCTACATTTTCGAAGAATCCAGCTACGTATTTCGCTGGCTTTTGGAATACACGTTCTACAACACCGACAGTGTCTTTAACAAACTGCTCTGGCCATGTTAAACTGTTCCGTTCTTTCAATGAGATTCCAATCAATGCCACGAGAAGAATAATACTAACTAACAAAACAATTAATCTTTTGTTTAAGAAAAACTGTGGCACGTTCACACCCTCTTAATTTCATTGATTTTTATTTTGCAATATTATCGAGCAGCAGTTTTGAAAAGATCGATATTGTCTAATGCTTTACCCGTTCCAATTGCTACGCAATCTAATGGGTCTTCTGCAACAAGAACTGGCATATTTGTTTCTTCGCTAATAACTTTATCTAAGTTACGTAGTAATGCTCCGCCACCTGTTAATACGATACCACGGTCCATAATGTCTGCCGCTAATTCAGGTGGAGTTTTCTCTAACGTATTTTTAACAGATTCTACAATTGCATCTACTGTATCTTTTAATGCGTCTGCAATTTCTTCTGGCTGAATTAGTACTGTTTTTGGTAAACCACTTACTAAATCACGACCGCGAATTTCCATAGGCTCAATACCTTCTGGCTCGCCTGCAGAACCGATTTCTAATTTTAATGCTTCAGCTGTTCTTTCACCAATCATTAAGTTGTAGCTTTTCTTAATGTACTGAATGATTGAATCGTCCATATCATCACCAGCAACACGAACTGATTGACTTGTTACAATACCACCTAAAGAAATGATTGCAACTTCTGTTGTACCGCCACCGATATCAACAACCATGCTACCAGTTGGTTCCCAAACAGGTAAGTTCGCACCAATTGCCGCTGCAAATGGTTCTTCGATTGGATAAGCATCACGAGCACCCGCTTGACGAGTCGCATCGATTACTGCACGTCTTTCTACAGCTGTAATACCAGACGGTACACATACCATTACGTAAGGCTTACGTGAGAAGAATCCATTTGATTTTTGAGCTTGTTGAATGTAGTATTTCATCATTGTTGCTGTTGTTTCGTAATCAGCAATTACACCGTCTTTCATCGGGCGAAGTGCCACAACGTTTCCTGGTGTACGACCAATCATTTGTTTTGCATCGCTACCTACAGCAACGATTTGTTTCGTATCAGTTTGTAACGCTACTACTGAAGGTTCACGTAAAACTACACCTTTTCCTTTTACATATACAAGCGTGTTCGCAGTTCCTAAATCTATTCCAAGATCGCGAGTAAAGCCACCAAATCCAAACATATTATTTATCTTCCTTTCTTGTTTTCACGGACTCATTTTTTCTTACTTTATATTATAAAAACAGTACGTTTTTTATATCTTTATCCTTTTTGTAGATAAATTTCTACAAAAAACTCATAAATCACATTATAAAACAAAATAAGTAAAAAGCATAGTCTTAAATATGACCTTTTTCCTTTAAACTCACGAATTTATGGTCGCCTATTATAATATGATCAAGCACTTCAATTCCGATAATTCGGCCGCATTCTACTAACCGTTTTGTTACTTCAATATCTTCACGGCTCGGCGTGGGGTCTCCTGAGGGATGGTTATGAAGACATATGATAGAGGCTGCTGCACGGCGAAACGCTTCTTTAAAAACTTCCCTTGGATGTACGATTGATGTGTTTAAGCTTCCAATGAAAATTGTTTGCCTATGTATAACTTGATTTTTTGTGTTCAAATATAAACATACAAAATGCTCCTGCTGAAGGAAACGCATTTCTTCCATCATATATCTTGCACAATCTTCCGGACTTCGTATGCTATATCTATTTTGATATTCTAAACGGACCATTCTTCTACCTAGTTCAAAAGCAGCCATGAGCTGTGATGCCTTCGCAATCCCAACACCATGTATACTAACTAACTCTTCTAACGTTGCGTCTTTCAACATACGTAAACCATCAAAGTGATGCAAAATTTTATCTGATAACTTTAAAACTGTTTCTTCTTTAGAACCTGTTCTGAGTAACACTGCAAGAAGCTCTCGGTTTGATAAACTCCCAGCCCCTTCCAATAATAAACGCTCCCGTGGCTGTTCTTCCCTTACAACATCACGAATACCGTTCATCTCTCCACCCCTTTATTTGTTCTCTCAAAGAAAATCCCATGCACTTTTACGCATGGGCTATATCAGTATCAAATTGTTTTAACTCCCGAACAAGACGTGCAATTGGTAGGCCGACTACACTATAGTAATCCCCTTGAATATGTTGAACGAAAATAGACCCTTTTCCTTGAATCCCATAGCTTCCTGCTTTATCAAGAGGTTCCTTCGATGCAACGTATGCATCAATCTCTGCTTCTGTTAATTCCCAAAACGTAACTTCTGTACGCTCATAAAAAGTGACTGTTTTGTCTTTTGCTATAATTGCAACACCCGTATATACTTCATGTGTTTTCCCTGATAATAATTGCAACATTTCTTTCGCCTCAGCCTCATTAGATGGCTTTCCAAGAATACGTGACTCATATGTAACAATTGTGTCTGCACCTAACACAATGTAATTACTATTATTTTCTGCTACCGCGGATGCTTTTTGCAGAGCAAGGGACATCACAATATCCGCAGGTGATGAATACGCACCTATCGTTTCTTCTACTTCACTTACTACAATTTCAAATGGCACACCTGCTAATTCAAGTAATTCCTTCCTGCGAGGTGATCCTGAAGCTAAAATAATTTTTCTCATATTTTCTCCTCCCTTTCTCACATGAAGCAGAATAATTTACAACAATCGTATCAAAGAAATAGTTTGTCCACAAATGAAAGAAATATTATTTTCTCTAAACAAAATAATACTTCTTTACTAAAATACGATTATATTCCTGCCATAGAGAAAGCACTTTGCTCTAGATTCAAAAGAAAAGAAAGAAGTACCTATACTTCTTCCTTCGTCATTTCATTATCCTATTATTTTACCTTTTGTGAAACAATTTTTTCGTACGAGAGTATACCATCAATAATAACTTGATTTAATTTCACCAAGGATTCCTTATCACTTTTTCCGCCCTTCACTGTTTGCACAGCAACTGACGTATACATATACAATTTCTTTGCTTCTTCCTGCTTCATACTTTTCCCTTCTTTTTCAATCGCTTTCCACTCTTTTTCAATCGCATCTATATCTTTTGCATTATTTTTTCCACTGGCTTGTACGCTAGAAGCATATTTTGCTAAATGAGTATATAATGGCTGTACTTGTGTTAAAAACGCCCCAACTTCTTTATCGTCTTTTAGTAACGCTTTATCTGTTATATCCCAGCTCTTTTTCAATACGGAGACATTCTCATTTTTATACTGCGTCATTAATTGATTTATGCCTTGTTCATCGCTAGCAATACCAACAACTAACGCATACTTATCACCGCTCGGTTTTAAAGCTGCTACGCCTCCATTACCTTTCCACTCTTCAAGAGCAGCCTGTCCCTTTTCCTCGGAAGAATAAATTCCTCCTTGAACAAAAAATAATTTCATTGGATCTAATGCCGTTCCTGTCTGCGCTTTTTGTTTCTCCTCTTTTGGTGCTGGTTTTTGTTCTGCCGTTCCCCCGACCTTTGATTCTTCATTTCGCATCTGCTTCGAAGCTGTTACTTCGCTTCCCCCTGTTGCACCTTGCCCTTTAAGTAACTGTAGCATCCCCATCCCAAACGCCGTCCCAATAATAATCGCAGTTGCAACGATTGCAATTAACGTATTGTTCCACTTCTTTCGTTTTTTTTCCGTAGATACTAATTTCGCTTTTTGAAACGGAACAACGTTTTTCGGTCTTTCACTTTCTACTACCATCCATTCAAATTCATCTTTCTTCTTCTCCTCATACTTCGCTTCTGTTCCATTCACTTTCACTGAGATCGTTCGTGATTGCTTGTCCATACACTCACACCTCACCTCTTATCGTTGTCCGCATCATATCATATTCATTTCACAAAAAAACGAGATATTTGTCAGAGGAATTCGCCAAATAACCCTATATATTTATCTTATATGTATGCATTTGACTTCATTTGTAGAACAAAAAAACCAGATAGCAAAGACTATCTAGTTTTTCTCGCGAATATATTTTCGAACTTCCGAAATGAAATAAAGAGAACCTGTTATGATAAAAACATCATTTTCTCCAATCATTTCAACCTTCTTATCAATTGCCTCTTTCCAATTTTCAAAAACTAATTTTGACTCTTTCTTTGAATATGATGCAAGCTTGTCAGCAGAAATAGCACGCTCAAAGGCGAATGTTGTAAAAATAATTTCATCAGCAATGGTTTCTAATTGCCCTACCATATTAGGCAATTGCTTATCACCAAGGGCAGTAAATAAAACTATTACATTTTTATCTTTGTAATGTGAGTCTACCGTTTTCACAAGGCTTTCAATACCTTCCGGATTATGAGCACCATCTATAATAATATCTGGATTACTTTGCAATTGTTCAAAGCGCCCAATCCAATACGCTTCCTGTAATCCAGTTCTTATTTCTTCTTCCTCAATTAAAAATGATAAGTATGTTTTTACATACATGACTGCCATCAGTGCAAGTGCTGCGTTTCCTACTTGGTGAGCACCTTTCATTGAGATTCGCACATCTTCAAAAGAGGCGAAAGGACAAGTGAAATTGAACTGTTCTCCATCTTCACTTGACTGTTTATGTAACGCTGTAAAATGGTTGCCCATCTCGTATAGGTTTGCATGATTTTCCTTTGCAACCTTTTGAATGACTTGCAACGCTTCCTCATCTTGCACACCAGTAATAACCGGGACACCAGACTTAATAATCCCCGCCTTTTCATATGCAATTTCTCCTAGTGTATTGCCTAAAATGTGCATATGATCGTGGCCAATATTTGTAATAATCGTGAGAACAGGATGAATCACATTCGTAGAATCAAAGCGTCCTCCAAGCCCTGTTTCAAATAAAACAACATCACAGAAATTGACTTTACCGAAATAACAAATTGCCATAACAGTAATAATTTCAAACTCAGTTGCTTCCCCTAAATCCGTCTCATCTAGTTTTTCAACGACTGGCTTTACCATCTTTACAAGTTCAGTAATCTCTTCATCTGCAATTGGTGTGCCGTTCACACTAATACGTTCGTTAAATGTTTCAATATAAGGAGAGGTAAATGTCCCTACCTTATATTTTGCGTCTTCTAACATGTAGCGCATATATGTTAACGTTGAACCTTTTCCATTTGTACCAGCAAGATGGACACATTTTATATGACGCTCTGGATTTCCGAGCTCTTCTAGCATCCATCTTATTCTTTCTAATCCTGGTTTAATACCAAACTTCAACCGACTATGAATCCAACCTATCGCTTCTTCGTATGTATGTATCACGTATGCTTTCCCCTTTCAAAAGACAACCTTCATCATTCTATTATACGCAAAGAAAAGAGACTCACCAATATAGTGAGTCTCTAAAAACATTTTTATTTCTCAAGATCTGCTAGACGTTGGCGAACTGCTTCGCGTTTTTCTAGGTAATCTTGCTCTTTCGCACGCTCTCCTTCAATAACTGCTGCAGGAGCTTTCGCTACGAAACCTTGGTTTGAAAGTTTCTTCTGTACACGTTCTACCTCTTTATCGAACTTCTCAAGTTCTTTCTCAAGACGCGCTCTCTCTTCATCAAGATTGATAAGATCAGCTAACGGTAAGAATAACTCTGCACCTGTTACGATTGCAGTCATCGCTTTTTCTGGCGCTTGTAAATCCGTTTGAATTGTTAATTCGCTTGGGTTACAGAAACGCTCAATGTAAGAGCTATTTTTCGTAAGTTGAGCAAGTACAGCCTCATCTTTTGCTTTAATTTGCATTTGAACTTTTTTGCTCATTGGCGTATTAACTTCTGCACGGATGTTACGAACAGAGCGAATGATATCAACTAGAAGGTGCATTTCTGCTGCAGCTTCTGTATCTTGTAAATCTTCGCGAACTGTCGGCCACGCTGCTACTGTAATAGATTCGCCTTCATGCGGTAAATGTTGCCAAATCTTCTCTGTTACGAATGGCATGAATGGGTGTAATAGACGCATTGTTTGGTCTAATACGTAAGCTAAAATAGAACGAGTTGTTTTCTTAGCTGCTTCATCTTCACCGTATAGAGGAAGTTTCGCCATTTCAATGTACCAGTCACAGAAATCGTCCCAAATGAAGTTGTATAATGAACGACCAGCTTCACCAAACTCATATTTATCCATGTTACGTGTTACGCTTTCGATTGTTTCATTTAAGCGAGTTAAAATCCACTTATCCGCAACTGATTTTTCACCAGTTAAATCGATTTCTTCATACTTCATATCATCCATGTTCATTAATACGAAACGTGATGCATTCCAAATTTTATTAATGAAGTTCCAAGTAGATTCTACTTTTTCCATGCTGAAACGTAAATCTTGACCTGGTGCACTTCCTGTTGATAAGAAGAAACGCATTGCATCTGCACCATACTTCTCGATAACGTCCATTGGATCAATACCGTTACCAAGAGATTTACTCATTTTACGTCCTTGCTCATCACGAACTAAACCGTGAATTAATACATCTTTAAATGGACGCTCGCCTGTAAACTCTAAACCTTGGAAAATCATACGAGATACCCAGAAGAAGATGATGTCATAACCAGTTACTAGTGCATCTGTTGAATAGTAACGTTTGAAGTCTGCTGAATCTTCGTTTGGCCAACCAAGTGTTGAGAATGGCCATAACGCTGAACTGAACCATGTATCAAGTACGTCGTTATCTTGGTTCCAGTTTTCAATATCTGCTGGCGCTTCTGTACCTACGTATACTTCACCAGTTTCTTTATGATACCAAGCTGGAATGCGGTGTCCCCACCATAACTGACGAGAAATACACCAGTCATGAATGTTTTCCATCCAGCGTAAGTATGTGTTTTCGAAACGCTCTGGTACGAACGTTACTTTCTCTTCTTCTTTTTGTTGAAGCGCTACTGCTTTTTCAGCAAGTGGAGCCATTTTTACGAACCATTGTGTTGATAAGTACGGCTCAACAACTGCACCACTACGCTCACTATGACCTACAGAATGCATATGAGGCTCAATTTCTACTAATACGCCTGCTTCTTGTAAATCTTTCACTAACGCTTTACGACACTCAAAACGATCCATGCCGTTATACTTACCAGCTTTTTCATTCATCGATCCATCTTCGTTCATTACTAAAATACGTGGTAAATCATGACGGTTACCTACTTCAAAGTCATTCGGGTCATGAGCTGGTGTAATTTTTACAACGCCTGTTCCGAAATCTTTTTCTACGTATTCATCAGCAATAATCGGAATCTCACGGCCTACGATTGGAAGTGTAACTGTTTTTCCGATTAAATGTTTGTAACGATCGTCTTCTGGATGAACCGCTACTGCTGTATCACCAAGCATCGTTTCTGGACGAGTTGTTGCAAGACGAATGTGTCCAGAGCCATCTGTTAACGGATAGTTCATATGGTAGAATGCACCTTGAACTTCTTTATGAATTACTTCGATATCAGAAAGAGCTGTGCGTGTTGCTGGATCCCAGTTAATAATATATTCACCACGGTAAATTAAGCCTTTTTTGTATAATTGAACGAATACTTTATTAACCGCATCAGATAAACCTTTGTCTAATGTGAAGCGTTCACGAGAGTAGTCTAGTCCTAAACCAACTTTCCCCCATTGTTGACGAATATGAGAAGCGTATTCTTCTTTCCATTCCCAAGCTTTTTCAAGGAATTTCTCACGGCCAAGATCGTAACGTGAAATACCTTCTTCACGAAGTTTCCCTTCTACTTTCGCTTGTGTTGCGATTCCCGCATGATCCATTCCTGGAAGCCATAATACATCGTAACCTTGCATACGCTTCGTACGAGTTAAAATATCTTGAAGAGTTGTATCCCAAGCATGACCTAAGTGTAACTTACCAGTTACGTTTGGAGGTGGAATTACAATTGTATACGGTTGTTTCTTCTCATCTCCTGTTGCTTCAAAATATTTGCCTTCTAGCCACCACTGATAAAGGCCTTCTTCAACGGACATATGATCATATTTAGTTGGTAAATTCTTTTCCGTGTTTGACATTATTTTCCCTCCTTAAAATAAAAAATGCCCCTCATCCAAAAAGGACGAGGGACATCGCGGTACCACCTTTATTTACAAACAAATCCAAGAATTTGCTTATACTCTTAATTTGATAACGGACAAATCCGTCTTTTCCTAATGAGAACTATTCCGTTCAGAAAAGATGCTCCAGGGCTACCTTCTAACATAACTATCTAGAGAATCTCCCAGCTAATGATTCTCCTCTCTGAAGACGTTTCTTGTTATACTCTTCCCCTTCAAGGCATTTATATGATTGTTAATTATTATATACAATAGTGTAAAAAACGAAACCTTATTCGTCAAGATAAATTTAATACTACAGCTTTTCGGACCAAAAAAAGAAGATAAGTAGCACCTCTACTTATCTTCTTTACCCCGCTATTTGCGGGCAGTAAGACCTCCACCTCAAAATTCAGCTGAAGCAAAGAAGTTAGGTGGGAGATCAACTGCCCGTAAATGCCCGATTGGTTCAACTAATAATCGGCGGGGGATGAACCCCCCACTGATTAAAGTTTCACTTTATCCGTTCCCTTGCTGGGCAGCTTGTAATTGCGAAAGGAAATATTCTATATTACTAACGAGCCAATGCGATTGTTGCAAGCTCTTCACTCCGAGAAGTTCATTTTCCTCATTACGACTCTCTCTTCTTTTCTTATAAGACTGGATTTGCCGAATAAATTGCGATGGATACGTCATATACGCAAACATGAGTAGTTGCTCTTCTTTCGTAAAAGGGAAATTTTTTTGGTACATTTGATACCATTCAAACCGATCACTTCGCGCAATTGGATATGTGTTTAACGACCGAGAATAAAACCCTACAATATCTTGCACAGGTGTTGCAAACTTTGATTTTTCTAAACTAATAAAATAGCCATTCCGCTCATAGTCGAATAAAAAATGATTAAGTGATACGTTACCATGTACAAACGTAATGCGTGTTGTCTCTTTTTCTTTCATCGCATCGTTCCACTCATTTAATTGCTTCGTTGCAAACTCACGCGCTCTCATTACATGATGATAGTACGTACAATATTGCAGTTCAAATGGTGACATATACCACTTCGCTTCAGATTCTACAAGAAACTCTTCTAGAATCTCGCCATCATTCTCCCAGCGATCGGATATATTTGTATAATGTTTTTCTAGATCCTCTTCTGTATACGTTTCTTCTTTTACTGTTTTTTGATGCAACGTTCCGAGAGTCTGAAACATTTTATGGTATTGATCATTATCCTCGCCGCTTCCTTCCGCACGTTCTAACCAAGGCATTAAATAATAATTATACGTCCCGTCACTTAAAATATAATTTCCATCCGTCGCATGGTAGATAGGTACATAATTTGAAAAACCTTTCTCCTTCAAATATTGAATATGATGCAGAAAGTTATTCCGCTCTAACTTTCTACCTTCTATTTTCTTGAGCGCATATGGACCTTGATTCGTATAAATTTTCGTTACGCTTCCGTGCTCTTCCATATGCTGCATATCCAATCTATATTGCCTTACAATGGGTTCATAGCGATTTCGTAATTCCATATCCATACGAATAACCCTTTCTATTCAAAACGTAGACTCCAGGAAAAGAAGTGAGTGAAAACACTCACTCCCTTATTTCGCCTTTGCCCTTGAAACGGGAATATAAATAATTTGCCCCGTAGTTAAATATATATCTTCCGATTGATTTACACGATATAAGTTTTGTACAGACGTATCATAACGTTCTGCAACAGATTCAATTGTATCCCCTTCTTGCACGAAATACATTCTTAACTTCGTAAATTCTTCTTCCGGTTCTTTCGTAAATAATTGTGTTAAATAAAGCGCATTTTCATCTCGCTGTGAGTACGCTTCTTCTTGCTCTTCCTGCTTTTTCGCTTTTTCTTTCTTGAAATCTTTTCGTCCGAACAATTCAAATTGTGGCGTCGTTTCTTTCTCCTCTTCACGCTCCACAAATTCATGTTCTTCTATTTCCTCTTCTTCTAATTCCTGTTCTTTTCTTTCCTCTAATTGGAACGGTTCAAATGCGTAATCTTCCCATTCATCCGATTCCTTATAGACTGGTTCTTCTATGTGCGGCGTTGGTCTATTTTCATCCTCTTGTGCTGAATCAGCTTCTAACTCAGCATACGCCGTTTCTTCCTCTTCATCCTCTTCTTCCTCGATTCTTTCTTCATCACATAAACCTGTAATAGATATATCCGCTAGTAATTGTAAGCAACCATTTTCCTTTAATTCGTAATCAAATTCTTCGATGGATACATATAGTTCTTCAATTACTTTCACTCGATTTCTTGGAATTGATATTTCAAGCGGAAAGGAATGAACAAGTTCATTAACCCCATCTTCCCTTGTTTCGACATAATCAATTGACTTCGCTGGTGATAGATCTCTTAATGAATGGGCTGAATCATCTTGCCGTGCAACGTACTCTCCCGTTAAATCTAATTGCCCTCTCACGATAACTTCATGATCAAGCTCTTCTATCTCAACGTCTGGATCTAACGAAATTGACAAAAGTTCTTCGACTTCCTGTCCTTTTTGGAACCAAACAGATTCTTTTAATGAAAAACGTAATGAATGATCTGTTGCCACTTCTTTTCCCCCTCCCAAACTATATGTCATTACAGATTTATGTATGGAAAGCTGACTTTATGAATAAAAAAAATCGCTCCCCTTATGGAGAGCGATTTTCTTTCATCAATTAAGCCTTTAATTTTGACATTGCAATTTCAGCCGCTGCAATCGTCGCCTCAATATCTGCATCACTATGTGCTGTCGATAAGAATAAACCTTCGAATTGAGATGGCGGTAAGAATACACCTTGTTCCACCATTTCACGATAATAAGCTGCAAAGAATTCTAAGTTTGAAGATTTTGCTGCATCGTAATTAATAACTGGTTCATCTGTAAAGAAGATACCTATCATAGAACCCGCACGGTTAATATAATGCGGAATACCATGTTTTTCAGCTGCTTTACGTAAGCCAGCTTCTAACATTTCAGCTTTACGCTCGAATTCTACATATGATTCTGGTGTTAACTGCACTAACGTTTCATAACCGGCTGCCATTGCAAGTGGGTTACCTGATAAAGTACCCGCTTGGTAAATCGGTCCGCTCGGTGCAACTTGGCGCATAATTTCTGCTTTACCACCGTATGCTCCTACTGGTAATCCACCACCGATTACTTTACCTAAACAAGTTAAGTCAGGTGTTACACCGTAATAACCTTGTCCACAATTGTAAGCAACTCGGAATCCTGTCATTACTTCATCAAAAATAAGCAATGCACCATTTTGCTCTGTTACTTCACGAAGACCTTCTAAAAATCCTGGTTGCGGAGGAACAACACCCATATTTCCTGCCACTGGTTCTACAATTACACAAGCGATATCATCACCGAATTGTTCGAAAGCGTATTTCACACTTTCTAAATCGTTATACGCTACTGTAATCGTATTTTTCGCTACACCTTCTGGTACACCAGGGCTATCTGGTAAACCTAGTGTTGCCACACCAGAACCCGCTTTAATTAACAACGAATCACCATGGCCGTGGTAACAACCGATGAATTTCAAAATTTTATTACGGCCTGTATAACCACGAGCTAAACGTAGCGCACTCATTGTCGCTTCTGTTCCAGAGTTAACCATACGTACAATCTCAATTGATGGTACGCGCTCAATAACAAGTTTCGCTAATTTATTTTCAATTTCCGTTGGTGCACCGAAGCTTGTACCTCTTTCAGCAACAGCTTTTAAAGCTTCAACAACACGATCATTTGCATGGCCATGAATTAAAGGACCCCATGATAATACGTAATCGATGTATTCATTTCCATCGATATCATATACTTTAGAGCCTTTTCCACGCTCCATAAACAATGGATTCATACCGACAGACTTAAAGGCACGAACTGGGCTATTTACGCCACCAGGCATTAAATCTTGTGCTTCTTCAAACGCTGCAATCGACTTATCAAACTTTTTCATTATTTAGCGCCTCCTTCTTGTAACCATCTTGCTGCATCTTTTGCATGATACGTAATAATTAAATCTGCTCCTGCACGTTTCATGCTAATTAATTTTTCAAGTACAACTTCTTTTTCATTAATCCAACCATTTTGCGCTGCCGCTTTAATCATTGAATATTCACCGCTTACGTTATAAGCAACGACTGGTAAATTAAAGTTATTTTTCACATCACGAATGATATCTAAGTAAGAAAGAGCTGGCTTTACAATTAGGAAATCTGCCCCTTCCATTACATCTGATTCTGCTTCACGGAATGCTTCCATACGGTTCGCTGGGTCCATTTGATATGTTTTACGATCACCAAATTGTGGTGCACCGTGTGCCGCATCACGGAATGGCCCGTAAAATGCTGATGAATATTTCACAGCGTACGACATAACTGGTACATGTCCAAAACCATTTTCATCTAATGCGTGGCGAATTGCTGTTACGAATCCATCCATCATGTTTGATGGCGCAATAATGTCCGCTCCTGCTTTCGCTTGGCTTACAGCTGTTTTCGCAAGAACTGCAAGAGACTCGTCATTTAAAATAATACCATCTTCAATTACACCGCAATGACCATGGCTTGTGAATTGACATAAACATGTATCCGCAACTACCACTAGCTCAGGGAAATCACCTTTAATTTGCTTAATTGCACGTTGCACAATTCCATGATCACAATATGCTGATGATCCAACTTCATCTTTTTCAGCAGGTAAACCAAATACAATAACAGAGCGAATACCTAAATCAACAACCTCTTGCATTTCAGCTTGCAATAAATCTAATGAAATTTGATATACGCCTGGCATAGAAGGCACTTCATTACGAACATTTTCGCCTTCTAATACAAAAATAGGGTAAATAAAATCTTCCGTATGTAAAAACGTTTCACGCACAAGCGCACGCATATTACCGCTTTGTCTTAAACGACGATGACGATTAAATTGTAAAGAGTTCATAGATTTCTATCCCCATTCTTTTATTTTATAGATTCACAAACGCATTGTAGTAATGCTTCTACAGTGTACTCTTTCGGCATAATAACATGCGGAAAATAAAGGCTCGCCTCTTTTTCCGTAATAGGACCTATACAAGCAATTGTACATTTTTTTGTCCATTCTCTCCAGTTTGTACCCTCAAGTAAACGAACAAAACTAGTAACAGTTGAAGGACTCGTAAATGTAATAATATCTACTTTCTCTGCTTCTAACGCTTCTATAAGCTCTCGCTTTTTCTCTACATTTTCTTTCGTACCATATACAATTAGCTCATCTAGAGAAACACCAATTTCGCGAAGTGCAACTGGAATGACATCTCTTGCTAAATTCCCTTTCGGAAATAAAACGCATTCGCTTCCACTTAGTTTTTTTACAAACTCTTCTGCAAATACTTCTGCAACAAATGAAGTTGGAACAAAGTCCACTACATAGCCTCGCTTTTCTAACTCTAACTTTGTTTTTACGCCTACTGCAGCAATTTTAGTCGTTACGGGTAGCCTCTTTCTCAAACTATCCAGAAAAAAAGCCACCCCATTTTTACTCGTAAAAATAACCCAGTCATATGAATGCAACTGCCCTGCTATATGTTGAATTTGCCTATAAGACATACCTTCCATACGCAAAAGCGGAATTTCCAATGGAATTCCGCTCTTTTCTTTCACCGCTACACTCATTTGTTTTGCTTGATGCTGGGCACGTGTAATCAATACCGTTTTGCCAGCGAGAGCGTTCATATTTATTGTTGCCCCTTATTCTCAGCAAGAATGAGTTCTTTTGCGCCTTGTTTAATTAAACGGTCCGCGGCCTCTAACCCTACTTCCTTTGGATCATTTCCTACCACTGTCTCTTTCAATAAAACAGAACCGTCCATAGACCCGACAAGAGCTGTTAATTCGATTGCATCGTTTTCTGTAAGAGTTGCATATCCAGCGATCGGAACTTGGCATCCACCTTCAAGTTTATGAAGAAATACTCGCTCCGCTGCCACTGTTCTTTCTGTTACAGCATCATTTATATGTGATAACAGCTGCAATAAATCTGTATCATCCTCACGGCACTCAATCGCTAATGCACCTTGTCCTACAGCAGGTACACATAACGTCTCATCTAAATGTTCTGTAATAACTTCATCATCCCAGCCCATTCTTTGTAATCCAGCTGTTGCTAAAATGATTGCATCGTAATCTTCTTCTTTTAATTTACGTAAACGTGTATCGATATTTCCACGAATCCACTTCACTTGTAAATCTGGTCTCGCAGCTAATAATTGTGCACTACGTCTTAAACTACTCGTACCTAAAATAGCGCCTTCTGCTAACTCTTTAAACGATGCTCCGCTTTTTGAGATAAAAGCATCACGAGGGTCCACACGCTTCGGTGTACAACCGATCATTAATCCTTCTGGAAGTACGGCCGGCATATCTTTCATACTATGTACAGCCATATCAATTTCTTTCGTAAGTAACGCATGTTCAATCTCTTTAACAAACAAGCCTTTTCCGCCTACTTTTGAAAGAGTAACATCTAAAATAACATCGCCTTTTGTGACGATTTCTTTCACTTCAAATTCATATGGTAAACCTAGCGCTTTTAACTGATCAATAAACCAGTTCGTTTGCGTTAGTGCTAATTTACTCTTTCGTGACCCTACAATAATTTTGCGCATAATTTTCTCTCCTCATTATAAATACCAAAAGTGGAAGTTGGATAAACTGCTTAATAGAAAAATATTAATTAGCATTACGAGAAATGCCCCGATGTTCCACTGCACTATTTTCTTCCCTTGCAACACATCTGCCGCTCGTAAATATAGGCCAGCACAATATACAAATAGAACGACAAAAGACCCGATCACTTTCGTATCATACCAATGGAAATTGTCCAATTTTGTATATCCCCATATGCATCCTAATAAAATAGCTAGTAAGAAAAATGGAACAGAAAATAAATTTAATCCGTAAGACATCGATTCTAGCTTCGGTAAATTCCCTAACCTTCTTAATCTCGCATTCCATTTCTTCTTCTTTAATAGGCGATATTGCAATAAATACATAATAGAAAAAATGAACGATACAGTGAATGTTGCATAAGAGATAATAGCCATACCGACATGTACATATACAAGTTCCGAAACCAATTGCTCTGCAAGTACTGGTGACATCTTTCCGAGCGGCGTAAAAATAGAAAAAGCGCTTACGCCAAATGCGACAACATTTGTAAAAAAGACTAAAAAATCGATTCTCATAAATCGATTAATGACTAACGACATCGTAATCAATAGCCAAACATAAAAATAAATCCCTGATAATAAAGTTAAAAGAGGGTTCGTTTCTGAATCTGTAGCCCTAAGCAACATAAAAATAGAATGCAGAACCCATACAATCGAAAGTAACCAAAAAGCAAATCGGTTCGCCTTTCGGTTACTTTGGAAATAATCTATAAAATATAAACTAATGCTACAAGCATATAAAATAATTGCAATATGATAAATAATACTGTTATTTAAAAAACTCATCCGATCATCCTTCCAAGTTATAAAGATGGAACGGATGGTGTCCACACTCTTTTATGTTCTACTTCTTCCGCACAACTTTCTACATCTTCCATTTCTAAATCAAAGATTTTTGCAAATAACGCTAATTTTTCGTCTGCCCCCTCTTCAGCAGCTATTTCTTTTGCTACTAAAATTGGGTCTTTTAATAATTGATTAATAATACTTTTTGTATGCTTACTAATTACTTTTCTCTCACGATCACTAAGATTTGGTATTTTTCGTTCTAAGCTTTCCATCGTTTCGCTTTGAATGGCAAGTGCCTTATCACGAAGAGCTGATATTAACGGAACGACACCAAGTGTACTTAACCACGTTTTAAATAAAACAATTTCCTCTTCAATCATAAATTGAATTTTCTCTGCTTCTTTCAAACGTTCAGCACGGTTCGCTTCCACTACTCCTTGCAAATCATCAATGTCATATAAGAAAGAACCTTCTAGCTCATCAATCGCCGGATCAATATCACGTGGCACTGCAATATCAACCATAAATAAAGGACGGCCAGAGCGCATTTTCTCTACCTTTGTCATCATCTCTTTCGTAATGACATACTCTGATGCCCCAGTTGAACTAATTAAAATATCTGCTTCTAATAATGCACATTGTAATTCACTTAAAGGTTTTGCATGTCCCATATATTTCTCAGCCATTATTTCTGCTTTTGAAAGCGTCCTATTCATGACTGTTACTTTACGAGCACCACTTCCATATAAGTTTTGCAGTGCAAGTTCACCCATTTTGCCAGCACCAAGAATAAGTATGTGACAATCTGTTAACTCGCCGAATATTTTCTTCCCAAGCTCAACAGCAGCATAACTAACAGACATCGCACTTTCACCAATTGTCGTTTCTGAGTGAGCACGTTTTGCTAATGTAATGACTTGCTTAAACAATTCATTAAAGATTGTGCCTGTCGCTTTTACTTGTTGCGCTTCTAAAAAGCTATCTTTTATTTGACCTAAAATTTGCGTCTCTCCAACTACCATAGAATCTAAACCGCACGTTACGCGGAATAAATGATCTATTGCACCATCTTGTTCAAAAATAGTTAAATATGGTGCGACTTCTTCTATTTCAAGCTGAAACCAATCAGCTAAAAACTTCTTAATATAATACCGTCCCGTGTGTAATTGATCGACAACAGCGTAAATCTCAGTGCGATTACAAGTTGATACAATGACATTCTCTAACACGCTCTTTTGATTTTGTAATGTCGTCATTGCTTGCTCTAGCTCTGCTGCCTGAAATGTGAGTTTCTCACGAAATTCTACAGGGGCTGTTCGATAATTTACACTAACAACAAGAATATGCACGCAGCATGTCCCCCTTCACCCGTTTTATCACTTTATCTACTATCATAATACAACTTTCCTCTTATGAATCTGACAATCGTGTGAACAACCGATTATTTTTTTATTTATTCTCCGTATGTAATAAAGGAGATTCAGTAAAACTAATAAAAACTTCCTACTTTATAATGATTATAAATTAATAACTCTATTTGTACGTTACCAAAAAAAGCACTCATAATCAAGTGATGGAAACTATTCCATATGAATTATAACATCATCTTTCCTATCTTCTTTCATCATGAAGGAAAATATGTATGATTGTTCCAAAATGTAGCAAACACTTTCTCAATACAATGTATTTGACATTGTATTTCTTTTTCGTTATATTGGTTTTACAAAATTAAATTGTGCACAACTTAATTAGAAGGGAGTTATGTATGACAGAGGACTCTTTACATCTAGATAACCAACTTTGTTTTTCTATTTACGCCTGTTCTAAAGAAGTTACCCGCTTTTATCGACCATATTTAGAAGAGATGGGTATTACGTATCCCCAGTACATTACTTTACTCGTACTATGGGAGCAAGATGGACTCACAGTCAAAGAAATTGGAGAACGTCTATTTTTAGATTCCGGTACGTTAACGCCTATGTTAAAACGAATGGAATCATTACAACTTGTAAAACGCGTTCGTTCCAAAGAAGACGAGCGAAAAGTTTGTATTGAATTAAAAGAACAAGGTAAAGATTTAAAAGAAAAGGCTTGTTCATTACCGACAACAATGGCAACAAATTTAGGAATTACAGAACAAGAATATCGTTCTTTATTAATTCAATTAAATAAACTAATTGAAACAATGAAAACAATTAATGATAGAAAAGGGGAATAAACATGGATAAATTATATACTGCTTCAGTAACTGCTACAGGTGGAAGAAACGGAAAAATAGTCTCAGATGACGGCATATTAAATCTTGATGTGAAAATGCCGAAAGCACTAGGTGGTGCAGGCGGAGAGGCAACAAACCCAGAACAACTATTTGCTGCTGGTTATGCCGCTTGTTTTGATAGTGCTTTACAACTTGTCATTCGTACAAAACGTGTGAAAGTAGAAAGTACAGAAGTAACTGCTCACGTTTCTATCGGAAAAGATACGGATGGTGGTTTCGGCCTATCTGCTGTACTTGATGTACATGTCGCTGGCGTTTCACATAGCGAAGCACAAGAACTTGTAGAAGCTGCTCATGGTGTATGTCCTTACTCTAAAGCAACACGAGGAAATATTGAAGTTACGTTAAATGTACGCTAAAAATGTATAAAGAAAAAAACGCGCGACATTCGTCACGCGTTTTTTGTTTTTGTCATTTTATGAATTGCTTTCCATGCTTCTTCTTTTCCAAGTCCTGTTTCAGAAGAGAATAGAACAATTTCATCGCCAATTTCAACAGCAAGCGTTTCTTTTACAACTTTTAAATGCTTTTGCCATTTTCCTTTCGGAATTTTATCGGCTTTCGTTGCAATAATAATTGTTGGGATTTCATAGTGCTTTAAGAAATCATACATCATTACGTCATCGTTTGTTGGTTGGTGACGTAAATCAACTACTAATACAGCTGCGTCTAATTGCTCACGCGTTGTAAAGTACGTTTCAATCATTTTGCCCCATGCTGCGCGCTCTGATTTAGATACTTTCGCATATCCATAACCTGGAACGTCAACAAAATGCATCATCTCATTGATTAAGAAAAAGTTCAACGTTTGCGTTTTTCCTGGTTTAGAAGAAATACGTACTAACTTTTTACGATTTAAAATTTTATTAATAAAGGAAGACTTCCCGACATTTGAACGACCTGCTAATGCAATTTCTGGTAAATCACTGTCTGGATATTGTTCTGGTTTAACAGCACTAATTACAATATCTGCTTTTGTTACTTTCATTGTTTCACTCCTACTAATGCGTGCTCCAATACTTCATCTAAATGAGATGCAAGCACAAACGTAAGGTTTTCTTTTACGCTCTCTGGAATATCATCTAAATCTTTCTCATTTTCCGCTGGTAAAATAATCTTAGTTAAACCTGCGCGGTGAGCACTTAATGTTTTTTCTTTTAAACCACCAATTGGTAATACACGGCCACGAAGTGTAATTTCACCTGTCATCCCCACTTCTTTACTTACAGGAATACCTGTTAGTGCAGAAATAAGTGCCGTTGCCATCGTAATACCTGCTGACGGTCCATCTTTTGGAACTGCTCCTTCTGGAACATGAATATGAATATCATTTTTCTCATGAAAATTCGGATCAATCTGAAGCTCTTCTGCACGAGAACGAATATAACTAAACGCAGCTTGTGCTGATTCTTTCATAACATCCCCAAGTTTCCCTGTTAAAATTAATTTCCCCTTACCTGGCGCTACAGAGACTTCAATCGCAAGTGTATCCCCGCCTGCTGCTGTATACGCCAAACCTGTCGCCATACCAACTTGGTCTGTTTTTTCAGCTTGCCCATAACGGAATATGTGCTTACCAAGTAAATCAACAACATTTTTTTCCGTTACAACAATGCGCTTGCGTTCTGCTGTAACGATAATTTTTGCTGCTTTACGGCAAACTTTTGCAATTTGGCGCTCTAGCGTACGAACACCAGCCTCACGTGTATAATAACGAATAATTTCAAGAAGTGCTTCATCACGTACTTGTAAATTACCTTTTCGTAAGCCATGCTCTTTTAATTGTTTCGGCAATAAATGTTCACGAGCAATATGAACTTTTTCAAGTTCTGTATAGCCAGCAATCGAAATAATTTCCATACGGTCAAGTAATGGACCTGGAATACTTGAAAGTGTATTTGCAGTTGCTACAAACATAACTTTCGATAGATCATATGGTTCTTCAATATAATGATCACTGAAGTTATGGTTTTGTTCTGGATCTAACACTTCAAGTAATGCTGCAGATGGATCTCCACGGAAATCGTTAGACATTTTATCAATCTCATCTAATAAAAAGACTGGATTAACTGATTTCGCCTTTTTCATACCTTGAATAATACGTCCTGGCATCGCTCCAACATACGTACGACGGTGACCACGAATTTCAGATTCATCACGTACACCACCAAGGGAAACACGGACAAAATTACGATTTAATGATGTTGCAATTGAACGCGCTAACGAAGTTTTTCCGACCCCAGGAGGTCCTACTAAGCAAAGGATAGGTCCTTTTAATGAATTCGTTAACTTCTGTACCGCTAAATATTCAAGCACGCGCTCTTTCACTTTCTCAAGACCGTAATGATCTTTGTTTAAAATCTCTTCAGAATGAACAAGATCAATCATATCTTCTGTTGTTTCTGTCCACGGAAGTGCTAATAACCAATCCATATAATTGCGAATAACACCGCTCTCCGCAGAACTTGCTGGTAACTTTTCATAACGGTCTAATTCTTTCAGTGCAGCCTTCATTGTTTCTTCAGGCATTCCCGACTGTTCAATTTTCTCACGAAGTTCTTCAACTTCCCCGCCCTTACCTTCTTTATCGCCAAGTTCAGTTTGAATCGCCTTCATTTGCTCACGTAAGAAATATTCTTTTTGCGTGCGCTCCATTGAACGTTTCACTTTTTGTCCAATTTTCTTTTCTAAACTAAGTAACTCTTGTTCATCTTGAATAATTGAAATAAGTGTATGTAATCGTTCCTTCACAGATATAATCTCTAAAATTTCTTGTTTCTGCTTCGTCTTAATTGGCAAGTGAGAAG
This sequence comes from Bacillus sp. CCNWLW194, assembly GCF_037120585.1. NCBI lineage: Bacteria > Bacillati > Bacillota > Bacilli > Caryophanales > Bacillaceae > Bacillus > Bacillus sp. CCNWLW194. The sequence goes on from NZ_JBBBBL010000003.1 coordinate 109,814, forward strand.
CGATTAAATCAGCTAATCTTCCTGGCTCTTCTACATCAGCTACCGTTGCAAATGTTTCATTTGAAACTTTTTTCGAAACTTTAATATATTGTTCGAAATGCTCCAGTAACGTACGCATAAGAGCTTTCTCTTCTAGATCATCTTCCACTTCTTCCGTTACCGTTTTGATAGAAACTTGCACTACATTTTCTTCTTCGATAAACTCTACTACTTCTGCTCTATGTAAACCTTCTACAAGGACACGAAGCGTACCGTTCGGCAATTTTAACATTTGCTTCACTTTCGCCACTGTACCTACACTATATATGTCATCTTCTTTCGGATCATCGATATTCATTTCTTTTTGCATTGCTAAAAAGATGATATTTTCATCCATTGCCGCCTGCTCTAGTGCTTGTATCGATTTATCACGTCCTACATCAAGATGCAGAACCATCGTTGGATATACGAGAACGCCTCTTAATGGTAGGAGGGGTACGATTCTTTCATTCGTATTCATACTAGACATAGCACCTCCATAATAAATTAAACTCCTGTTCAACTATTTTATATTACAATACATCTAGATGCAATTGCAGAGATTTTCCGCAATTGTAAATCCCTCGTTTTTTTCCCTTATAAAAAGAAAAAAAGACTCCGCTTAAGCATACAAACTTAAACGAAGTCTGGCAAATGTTATTATCTTCATTCTCACATTGATTGTGCATCTGTTTCGTCCACAGCAGTATGTATATCAAGCTCTCGATGCATATTTTCCTGCATAAATGTTAGCTCAAATACTTCATTTAACTTACGAACAGGAATGATTTCAATTCCTTTTATTGTGTATAAAAACGGTTGCATGTTTTCAGCAGGAATGATAACTTTCTTAGCACCTGCTTTTTTCGCGGCTTTTATTTTTGCATACACACCACCAATAGGTTTCACCTCTCCGTGTATACTTATCTCACCGGTCATCGCTACTTCATTATTCACATACGTACGATGCACTGCTGAATATACACCTGTTGCCATAGCAATTCCTGCCGAAGGCCCATCAATCGGGATCCCGCCTGGAAAATTAATATGTATATCGTACCCTTCTGGCAACACATCTAGAGAACGAAGTACTGTTAATACATTATCTACAGAACCTTTCGCCATACTTTTACGGCGAATTGATTTCGTTTGACTACCAATACTTTCCTCTTCAACAATTCCGGTAACATTTACCGATCCTTTATCTTTCGCCTTGATTGCTGTTACTTCAATTTCTAATAACGCACCTGTATTTGGTCCGTACACAGCAAGTCCATTTACAAGACCGATTCTCGGAATAGGATAAATACGCTTTTCATACTTCGGTGTAAGCTGACTAGAGTGAACAACCCACTCTATATCTTCATCTTTAATGAAAGAACGCTCTTCATTTATTGCCATTCCAGCTGAAATTTGTACAAGATTAATCGCTTCTCGTCCATTTCTTGCATACATCCCGATCATTTCAATACCATTCTCACCAATTTGCATTTCCACTTTGTCAGCTGCATTCTTCGCTACTTTTTGAATTTCTTCTGTATCTAACTCACGGAAAAACACTTCTAAACAGCGCGATCGAATAGCAGGAGGAATCTCCTCTGGCGAACGTGTCGTCGCCCCAACTAAGCGAAAATCGGCTGGTAAACCTTTTTGAAAAATGTCATGTATATACGTTGGAATCATCGTATTCTCTTCACTATAGTATGCACTTTCCAAAAACACTTTCCGATCTTCTAGCACCTTTAACATCTTGTTCATTTGAATCGGATGTAGTTCACCAATCTCATCAATAAATAAAATACCACCGTGTGCATCTGTTACCGCACCTTTTTTCGGTTGCGGAATACCCGCTTGCCCCATTGCACCAGCACCTTGATAAATTGGATCATGCACCGAACCGATTAAAGGATCTGCAATACCACGTTCATCAAACCGAGCTGTCGTCGCATCCAATTCAATAAATGTTGCATTTGTGCGAAATGGAGATTTCGGATTTCGTTTCGCTTCTTCTAATACGAGACGTGCTGCCGCTGTCTTCCCGACACCTGGCGGGCCATATATAATCACATGCTGTGGATTCGGACCACAAAGAGCCGCTTTTAACGACTTAATCCCGTCCTCTTGCCCTACAATATCTAAAAAGGATGTAGGACGTACCTTTTCCGCAAGCGGCTCTGTTAAAGAAATCTCGCGCATTTTACGAAGCTGTTCTAATTCTTTTTTCGATTCTCGATCAATTGAAACTTTTTGTGTTCGCTGATTTCGAAGTAAATGCCAAAAATACAATCCGACAATTACACCAAAAACAAGTTGAACAAGTAAAAATATATTTGTCCAGCTCATCATTTATTTCCTCCCGCAATGTTTTATCTCTTAGTATTTCCGCGGAGGAACATAGCTAAACATAAAGAAAAACAGCAATTATAAAAATTGCTGTTTCTCCCTCGCATTATGCAGATGTTTTTGTATCAAGTACAGTACCGTCTTGTAACACCAATTTTGGCGGTGCATTATCAGCTACTGTTTCTTTTGTAAGAACACACTTCTCGATATCTTTACGAGATGGAAGTTCGAACATTACATCTAGCATTAAGCCTTCAATAATAGAACGAAGTCCACGAGCACCCGTTTTACGTTCAATTGCTTTTTTCGCAATTTCAATTAGTGCGCCTTCTTCAAACTCTAACTCAACATCGTCAAGCTCCAATAGTTTTTGGAATTGCTTAACAAGTGCATTTTTCGGTTTCGTTAAAATATCAACAAGAGCATCTTCATCAAGCGGTTCTAGGTTCGCAATAACTGGAAGACGACCGATAAACTCTGGAATTAAACCAAATCTTAAAAGATCCTCTGGTAATACGTGAGATAAAACATGCTTCTCATTTACATCAGCATTTTTCTTCTCAGAACCAAATCCAATTACTTTTTCACCAAGACGACGTTTAATAATTGGCTCGATGCCATCAAACGCTCCACCACAGATGAATAAGATGTTCGTTGTATCAATTTGAATAAACTCTTGGTGCGGATGCTTACGACCACCCTGAGGTGGAACGCTTGCTACAGTACCTTCTAAAATTTTCAGAAGTGCCTGCTGCACACCTTCACCAGATACATCACGTGTAATTGATGGATTTTCGGACTTACGTGCCACTTTATCAATCTCATCAATATAAATGATTCCTTTTTCCGCTTTTTCTACATCATAATCCGCTGCTTGGATTAATTTAAGTAAGATGTTTTCTACATCTTCCCCAACGTATCCAGCTTCAGTTAAAGATGTTGCGTCCGCGATTGCAAATGGAACATTTAAAATACGCGCTAACGTTTGTGCCAGTAATGTTTTACCACTACCTGTTGGCCCGATAAGTGCGATATTACTCTTCGCTAATTCTACATCATCAATTTTGCTGTTAGAATTAATGCGTTTGTAATGGTTATATACCGCTACCGCTAGTGCTTTTTTCGCGTTATCTTGTCCGATGACATACTCATCTAAGATTTCACGAATTTCTACCGGTTTCGGTACATCTTTGAATTCTACTTCTTCGTCTTTCGCAAGCTCCTCTTGTACAATTTCAGTACAAAGTTCGATACACTCGTCACAAATGTAAACACCTGGACCTGCAACTAACTTTCGAACTTGCGTTTGTGTTTTACCACAGAAAGAACATTTTAATTGCCCTTTTTCATCATTAAATTTAAACATATTTTCACACCCCTTACAAAGTGCTAACCTCTTGCCTTCGTATGTACACGATAAATGTATCGTATGTAAATACATATTATGTCACTACGTGGCGAGAAATACAAATAATATGACTAGTTATGTACAAATAAAAAGTTTTTAAAACTTTTGAAATATGTATATTCGACTTATTAAGGAAGTTTTCCTTCTTCATCGAAAAGTTTTATAAATATATTTCTATATTTATAAAACAAGGCACGATTAAAATCGTGCCTTGTTATTTTATTATGCAGCGTTTTCTACTAAGAAGTCTACAGCTTTACGAACTTTAAGATCTTCAGCTAAAGCGTCTACGCTTCCAAGAGCTTGCTTGATAGCGTCTACTGGCATACCGTACATTTCAGCCATTTTTTCAACTTCTTCAGTTACTTCTTCTTCAGTAACTTCGATGTTTTCAGCTTCAATGATAGCTTCAAGAACAAGGTTGATTCTTACGCGTTTTTGAGCGTCTTCTTTCATTTGCTCTTTTAACTTGTCAGCATCAGTACCTGTGAATTGGTAGTAAAGCTCAAGGTTCATACCTTGTTGGCTTAAACGTTGCTCGAATTCACGAACCATACGATCTAACTCAGTGTCGATCATAGCTTCTGGAATTTCGATTTCAGCGTTAGCAGCAGCTAATTCTACTACTTCGTCACGTACTTTGTGCTCAGCTTCGTGCTTTTTGCCTTCTTCTAAGTTTGTACGAAGTTTTGCTTTTAATTCATCAAGAGTTGCAACCGCTTCGTCTGCTTCTTTAGCGAACTCGTCGTTTAACTCAGGAAGTTCTTTTGTTTTGATTTCGTGAATTGTTACTTTGAATGTTGCTGGTTTGCCAGCTAATTCAGCAGCATGGTACTCTTCTGGGAATGATACTTCAACGTCTTTAGAATCACCAGATTTAAGACCAATTACTTGCTCTTCGAAACCTGGGATGAATGTACCAGAACCGATTGCTAGAGAGTAGTTTTCGCCTTTTCCGCCTTCAAATGCTTCGCCATCAACGAAACCTTCGAAGTCGATTACAGCTGTATCACCGTTTTCAACAGTTCCTTCTTCTTTAACAACTAGTTCAGCTTGACGCTCTTGTAAAGATTTTAATTCGTTCTCTACATCTTCGTCAGTTACAGTTGTTTCAACTTTTTCTACCGCTAAACCTTTGTACTCACCTAATTTAACTTCAGGTTTCACTGTTACTTTTGCAGTGAAGATAAGGTTAGCATTTTTTTCGAACTTCTCGATGTCGATTTCAGGATGAGCAACTGGGAAGATACCAGCTTCATCGATCGCTTCACCGTATGCTTTTGGTAAGATGATGTCTAAAGCATCTTGGTATAAAGATTCGATACCAAAGCGTTGTTCGAATAACGGACGAGGCATTTTCCCTTTACGGAAACCTGGTACGTTAATTGTTTTTACTACTTTTTTGAACGCAGCGTCGATAGAGTTGTTTACTTCTTTAGCATCAACTTCGATTGTTAAAACGCCTACGTTACCTTCTAATTTTTCCCATTTTGCAGCCATTTATTCTTTCCCTCCAACTATAATAATGTATGCACATACCTCTATAGATTAAGATCTTCATTATCTCTTTTTTGAAATAACAAAAGTACAAATAATCCTCTAGCAAAAGCTTTCAGATATAATGTTCCAATCTACTAATTGCCTAAAAGACAATTACGGTATATTTTGTTCGAGAATAATATGAAACATATTAAGTAAGAGAATTACACTTCTCTTCTCTTACAAACAGGCAGTTTTCTGCCTTTTGCAACCCTTACATTATAACATAGAATATGCTCGTTTCAAGAACCGAACGATTCTTTTTCATAATTATACGGGCAAATATCCTTCTCTTTCAACACGCAATAACCATTGATAGGCAATATGAAACTCTTCTAATTCAATATTATACGCTGTCATAAGCTCTTCTTCATCAATAGTCAATCCGAAACGCTTTCTACCAATTCTCTCTAAAACAGCAGCCCAAATCTCCACTTTATCCATTAATAGAGCGAATGGGAAAACGCTAATTTGCAATTCTTTCCAATATGTAACCATCGCATCAAATATATCAGGATAATTTTGCTCTAATCGGTTTGATAATGTATGTATAATGTTATCGGATTGCTCCTCATTATGACCTGTAAATGCTGGAATTACCTTAATCGTATTCCCAAACTTTTCTACCTCTATCTCTTCTTCTATTTGATTTTCTACCATTTTATACAAAATAGAAGTTTTCAAATAAGGGTGCTGTTTTTCGTCTATTAAAAATTTCTTTAAAATAGGTAATGCAAGATCCAAGTCTTTTAACGAAAGTTGCTGAATCGCTCTTAGCTTTTGCCCAAAGTTTTCTCCAAACATTTCATTAGTAAACTCATCCAACTCAAAATTCGAATCGACTAGTGACGTATCCACTTCATTTAACATACCTTCTGCAAATAAAGCGAGCTGTGCTAATTTTTCCTTTTGCTCAGGCATTATATCCTTCGTTTGCAATACTTTTTCAACGGTTTCAATAACGCCTTCATAATCATTTGTTTGAACTAAAATCGTCACATACGTTTCAAGAATATCACCAAATAATACAGCTCCCGCTTCAAGCAACTGTTCACATTTGTCTTTCGCTTCTTCCATATGTTTTAACTCTAACAAACAAATAACTGAAGCTAGTTCCGTTTGTTCCGTTTCTGCATTATACTGACGTAATATTTCAAAGCAGCGCAATGCATCTTCGAATTTCCGCTCTTTCAGCGCTAAAAAACCTTCATCAATATATCGCTCTGATAGCTGCGGAAACAATACGACCGTATTTTCTTTTTTATCCATACGTCCGCCTCTTTTTCTAGATTTTAATTATCTTTAAAGTAAATATATCAAATGAGTAATGAGAACACAACATCCCAAAACCCTTTGTTTGAAATATGAAAATATTTAATTTTTATATTTCAATATAAACAAATCCTTACCGAAAATTAAAAATGTACAAATAAAAACCCTCAGCAATGAAAGCAGAGGATTCATCATTATTGGAAAGCCTTTATAATAGTGGGGTATATAACAAGGGTAATAATTTGGAGAACAATAATTGCCATAACAATCATGCTAAAATAGAAGATTGGTTTACTCCGCTTCATTAAAAACATAATGATAAGCATCGTACAAGCAAACAAACTTAAGAAGAACAAACTCGTCGTCGAACTAAGTATACCACTTGGGACAAAGAACAATAACACTACACTACAAGTACCTATAATTCCAAATAACCATTCCATTCATTCACTCATTCCCTTTCCCTCTCATGGTAGTTTCCTCTAAGCGATTAAATGTTTTACAACATCAACTACATACGTTAATTTCTCATATGCTACAAACCCGAAAGCAACTGTTAAACCCGTTACGATTAATCCTTTCATCATTTCTTCCTCCTCGTTTTATCGTTGTTACCTTTATTATAGAGGATTAGTAATTCGTTACCATCGAACTACCTTACAGTTACCTTACAGAATTGTAAGATTTCAAAAAGGGATAGAAAAACACCTCATATCGTTTGAGGTACTTTCACGGAATTTCTCTATAATCACATGCAAAATTAACTTTTTTCTCTTGGTTATTTTTCGGAAAATCCACTCTTAAACTAATAGATTTACTAAATAATTTTGGATTGAAATAATTATTCGTTCCTTTTCTCAACTTCCCTTCAAATATTTTTAATTATAAGAAAACACTTTATCGAAATCATGTTAATATATTTTTATACAATTAAGAATTTAATTTAAAAGGGGGATTATGTATGTTTAAAAAAATGGCTGCAGATGTTTTAGGATTAAGCGATGTAGGTTCTGTCATTACACCGAAAGATTACGATAAAGTTGATGCCGATGATTACGTGATGCATGAAGATGGGGAGAAAATTTATTTTCTAATCAAATCAAAATCAGATGAATATTGTTTCACAAACAAAGGATTAATTCACCTAGATGGCACAAGTGCGACAAGTAAAAAACGTACATTACGCCGCTTTAGTTATAGCAAATATCAAATTAAAAACGTAGCACTTGAAACTGCCGGAACGATTGATTTAGATGTAGAAATTAAGTTTCAAATGGGCGATGAGCATTACTCAATTGATGTTCATAAAAAACATATTGAAGAATTAAAAGATTTATATAAGGCTTTACTTAAAATCGAAGAAATTTCATACGACAACGACATCACATTGCAGTATGCACATAAAAGTCTAGATATGGCATCTAATGCTTTTAGCCGTATTTCAAACGCACAAGTAAATTTGGCAGAACAATTTAAAGAAATAAACGAAATCGCCTTTAACTGGCTCGTTGATACGAAGAAACAATATAACGTGAAAGATTATGGTTTTGTCTTTGAGAAGTTTATTAATAATTAATTTAAAACAAACAAAAACCTTGTTATCAAAAGATAACAAGGTTTTCTTAGCGCCCCAGAAGAGATTCGAACTCCTGACCCGCCCATTTCCGTACTATTTTATATATTTTGATCGCAGTCTTAATATATCTTCCTCTTCGCGAATGCCTGCCGATCCCTTCCTCACATTTTTTACGACAGTCCAATTCGGGTTAGTTTCATCACCGATGTTCTGTATTGTAAAGTTGCCGTCACCATATTTACGTTGACCTTCTGCCAATTTCTCCGTTAAATCATTCTCTTTTGCTCTCGCCATCTTTGCGCCATCTCCCTTTTTTATACAACCTTCTTAAACTGTCCAACCAATCACACGTCCAGTCACAATTGGAGATTCTCGTTTTCCGCTTCTATTAATTGTAACACACTGCCGGGGATAAGTTCCGACAACGGATGCTCAATCGTACTAGAATGGTAAAAAGTTTTATAACATTGTAAGTGATTAATTAGGGGCATCTGGATATGAATTCGATTTCCATCATAAACCTATTGATTCTTTAAATTAAATACTATGAGGAACAGGGCGCATAAACGATGCTCCTTTTATTTAAGAAAAAGAATTACATATACAACTGCTTAATATCGAAGGAAAGGTTACAGATATTAAGAATGAGCTACAATTATAACCCAAACTAGACGCGAAACTTATAAGTAATCACTTCTTGTGATAATCTTTCACTCGTATTAATTATGCTATTTCATTCCTACCCCCATCTCTTACACCAAAACATCAATTTTTAGCGTCCCAGGAGAGATCCGAACTTCCGGCCCACCTATTATCTACAATATATAAGCGATTCTTTCATCGCTTGTTTAACATACACTAGCTAATGTATAGATATGGTATCATTTTCTTGTGAAAATATTATAGGAGAAGCAGTAAAAGCCCAAAGCCAGGTACAAATAGGAATAAATCAAGAAGCTGGGAAAGCCTTTGAAAAAGAAGTACATAAGGACTTCTCAAAAGAGGTAGATACAGTAGTAGAACAAATAACTTTAAAGACTGATAAAACAGGAATAAAGACAAGACTTGATTTTCTAGGAGCCAATAAAGATCTAGAAGATATAAGAATAGTTGAGGCAAAGGGAAACCACCTTTTGTAGGCGGTACGGAAATACCTCCAACTAAAGTTGAAATTAGAAGAAAACAATAGATAAGAGGTGTACTTATGTCTTTATACGAATTAGAAAAAGTTGATTTTATGGGCTACAATAAAGAAGAAAAAATAGCCTATTTAGTCATCGCTGATGAATTAGACTGGTCTGATGAGGAAAAACATATTGAATTACTGCAAGAAAAAATCAATTTGTATTTGGGCTTTATAGAAAGTGACGAGGTTTACGAAAGGTATCCTGAAGTAAAAGGGTATGGTTTTGTTATTAAGATATTCGGGAAATATCTTTTTACTGAATGGGGCAAAGAATTTTTAGAAAAGGTTGATGAGGTTCTCGTTGAAGCTGGATACGGTTTTCAATACGTGCATAAACCATTTGATGAGTCTGAACAAACAAATAATATAACTGACTAGCAAAGAGCGTTTTTAAGCGCTCTTTTTAATGCACTTTAATCTGTTGCATATACTCATTATCATATATCTCGTTATAATATTTTTAAACCTCTTGCACATACATCAATTTGTAGACAAACAAAAAACCTTGTTATCAAAAGATAACAAGGTTTTCTTAGCGTCCCAGGAGAGATTCGAACTCCCGACCGTACGCTTAGAAGGCGTATGCTCTATCCGGCTGAGCTACTGGGACATGGAGCGGGTGAAGAGAATCGAACTCTCGACCAGAGCTTGGAAGGCTCTTGTTTTACCACTAAACTACACCCGCATATGTTATTTTATTTTTCTTCGTTAGCGCTTTTGCCCTATCGACAATATTTATTATATGTATAACCATACATAAAGTCAACACCTTTTTTAAAAGAGGATAATTTTTATTATCCTCTTTTAAAAACTGCTTGTTCAACTAGCTGTCCGTCTAGTGTTTCAAAACGAACTTCCATTTGATTTTCATCCATTTCTAATAAGGCAAATGTCTTTTCTACACGCTGACGCGGTAATAAAATACTGCCTGGATTAATAAATAAAACGCCGTCGATTAATTCCGCACCTAATACGTGAGAGTGTCCGAAGCATGCAACTTGCGCCCCTACTTCTTCTGCACGGTACGCTAATGTTTGTAACGTCATTTTCACGTTATGACGATGTCCGTGCACAACTACGAAACGAATGCCGTCTACATCAGTTACAATTTCATCTTGAAAGTTAGCATAATCACAATTCCCTTTTACCACATGGAAACCTTGCAGCTCTTCATGAGCAGGCGTTAGCTCTGAATCACCGCAATGAATCATGATATCTACTTTCCCTTCATACTTCTCTTTTAACTGCTGTAATTCCTTCACAGAGCTATGACTATCGCTTACGATTAAAGCTTTCATCAATCTCTCTCCCTTATTCTCCTAAAAACCATTCAGGGATTTTTTCTTCTAGCTTACGTAGAGCACGTCCGCGGTGACTAATAGCATTTTTCTCATCTGAACTTAGTTCCGCCATCGCTTTTTTATATTCTTCCACATAAAAAATCGGATCATATCCAAAGCCGTTTTCCCCGCGGCGTTGTTCTAAAATAAATCCTTCACATGTCCCGTTTACAATGACAGGCTTTTTATCCCCTTCAGGGAAAGCAACTGCTAATGCACAGTAGAAACGAGCTTTACGCTTTTCAAACGTTACTTCATTTAATTCTTGTAAAACTTTATCAATATTCGCTTGATCATCTTTCGGTTCTCCAGCAAAACGAGCTGAATATACGCCTGGTTTCCCGTTTAAAGCATCTACAATAAGACCTGAATCATCCGCAATTACGATTGCATTCAACTGTCTACTCAAACTATCCGCTTTTAAGATCGCATTTTCTTCAAATGTTTCACCAGTTTCTTCTACTTCTTCAATATGAGGAAAATCGTGTAATGATTTCACTTCTAAATCAAATCGCTCAAATAACTCAGCAAATTCACGTACTTTCCCCATATTTTTTGTCGCTACAACAACTTGTTTCATATTTTCCACCTCTACTCTATATGAGATACGATGTCACCTAACGCTTCTTTTTGCATGTCAATCAGTTGGAAAATGCCTTGTTCTGCAGCATCAAGTAATTCATTTAACTGCGCTCTGCTGAACGTCGCTTCTTCTCCAGTTCCTTGTACTTCAACAAACTGGCCTTTTCCAGTCATAATTACGTTCATATCAACGTCTGCTTTAGAATCTTCTGCATAGTTTAAATCTAAAACAACACCTTGCTCTTCCACAATCCCTACTGAAGTTGCTGCTAAATAATCTTTCACTGGAATTTTAGATACTTTTTCTGCTTGTAATAACTTCTCGAAAGCTAATACCATTGCTACATATGCACCTGTAATAGAAGCTGTTCTCGTTCCACCATCAGCTTGAATAACATCACAATCAATCCAAACCGTTCTCTCACCAAGTGCTTCTAAGTCAACTACCGCACGTAATGCTCGTCCAATTAAGCGCTGGATTTCCATTGTACGCCCTGTTACTTTCCCTTTGCTTGATTCCCTTATTGTACGTTGCTCTGTTGCACGTGGAATCATCGCGTATTCAGCTGTTACCCAGCCCTTTCCTTCTCCACGCATAAACGGCGGGACACGCTCTTCAATTGTCGCTGAGCAAATTACCTTTGTATCCCCAACCTCAATTAACACTGATCCTTCTGGATGTTTTAAATAATTCGTATGAATATGTATATGGCGTAATTCTGTTTTCTCTCTACCATCTACTCGCATAAAAATAACCTCCTCATAACTATTTGTTAGTATAGCCAAATTTAAATGTATGATATGTATACAATAAAAGAAGAGGAACCCAAAAAGCAATTCCTCTTTCTTACTTAAGTATATCAAATTATCGACGATTAAAAACTACCTGTATTCACGTTTTCTGGACGATCTACAGGTTTTATTAATTTTCCGCCCTTTTCATCTATAAGATTCGCTTTACCATTCACTTCAATAGAAACACTTTTTACGCCTTTCTTTTCTGTTAAAGATAAAACTAATGACTTCAATACGTAATTTGAAACCATATTTTTATCTGGGTTTATAAATATATTTTCATTAAAGTTTAATGTAAGATTTCCGTCTTGTAATTTCGGATTCGTAATCAGCTTAACTCCTGGATTGAAATCATTCAGGAGCGATTGATGAATCGGTCCTTTTACAAGTTCATCTATAATGGTTGCATAATCATTTTCTTTTCCTTCTACAACGCGGCGTGTTACTGGTACGTAGTATTGCTGTTTATTATTATTTTGCGCCATAAAATAAAGGGTAACTGGTTTTGTATTTGTTACATCCGCTACTTGTTCATCATCGAAGTTGATACCGTTCGCACGGCTCACGCCTTCACCAAGCGGTGTACCACCAACAGGCATCTTCGCCAATTTCTCACCATTTATTTGGAACTGCACTTGTTTTATTTCTTTAAATTGCGTCAACGTCCATGCAATAGATTCAATGATTTGACGTTCTTCCTCTTTCGCATAGTTTTTCATTTCTTTAGAGAAATCAATGACTGCCGTCCCATCTTTTTTCAAATTTAGGGTCATCGATGTATTCGCTGGAATGACTGCACGGAACCCATTCGGTAATAAATTCGTTACCGGTCCATCTTTCACAAGGTACTCTAACGTTTGCTGAATGACCTCATTTGCTTTCGGAGTAGGTATAGCTAACGTTTGCGGCACAACATAGCCATTTTTATCAACAAGGTATAGTTCTCTATTCACCGTTTGTCCTTGCTTATCTTTCTTAGCTACTTCTTTCTTTCCACCCTCTGTATACGTAACTTGTTTTGGCGGATCAATTTGTTCCGTTGCTTTCTCCTGATTTATAAAGCCACACCCTGTTAGTAAAACAGCGCTCACAGTAGCACCAACAACCCATTTAAAAGTGGATTTAGGCATGCCATTCCCCCCTAAAATCTAAGTTTGTACTATTATGTATACGAGCTGTTTCATTTTTTAGAACAAGCTGTGCTTCCTATAAACAAAAAAACTCCTGATTTCTCAGGAGTTTACTTATATGGATTCTACTATTATTCTTTTTCTAAATGAATATGTTTCACATTTTCAATCGGTTGACCGAACCATTTTGATGCAATTTCTTTAAATAGACCTATTTTTCCTGTTGTTAAGAAGAGATGATCACTTTGTTCCTCTCCCTCATTCAACATTTTACTATGGTATAAAATTGTACTTACTTCACGCGCCGTTTCATCACCAGAACTAATTAGTTGCACTTTATCTCCCATTACTTGTTTAATAACAGGGCCTAAAATTGGATAATGTGTACAACCTAAAATAAGTGTATCAATATCAGTATTCTTCAGCGGTTGCAACGTTTCTCTTACAACTTCATATGCCATTTCACTTTCGAAATTACCACTCTCTACAAGCTCAACGAAAGGCGGACACGCTAAACTTTCTACCATAACACGGTTATTAATAGACTTTAGCGCTTCTTCGTATGCACCACTTTTCACCGTTCCGATTGTTCCAATAATCCCAACATGATACGTGTTTGTCATTTTTAAAGCTGTACGTGATCCTGGGTGAATAACTCCTACCACCGGAATTGGTAATTGTTTCTGCATCTCTTCTAATACAACTGCAGTTGCTGTATTACACGCAATAACTAACATTTTGATATTTAAATCTAGTAAATGCTCCGTCATTTCCCACGTAAATTGACGCACTTCTTCTCGAGAACGCGGACCATAAGGGCAACGTGCTGTATCCCCTAAATATATAATGCGCTCTTTCGGCAACTGACGAATTAATTCCTTCGCTACTGTTAAACCACCAACTCCTGAATCGATAACACCGATTGCTCTATTCAACTTCATCACCCGTTTTCTCATTCATCATCTTATTTTATCATTATATTTTACAAACTTTAAGTTCGCTAACTTAAACTGCTTCTGTATGAAAATTTTCATTTGTACCTGTATAGACTAGGACCTTTTTTATTTTGCTCCTTTTTTTCATAATTTGCAAGACAGAAAAATAACCGACCTTCTATAGGAAAGTCGGTTTCTTCTATATAAAGTACATATTTAATGCTCCATCTTTTTTTGGAAAGAAGACATTCCTATTAATAAGAAGAAATGAGCAGAAATTAACATAACGATTAAAATAAAATTCAAACGATAACTATTTGTAGATTCCATAATTTTGCTTGCTACAGCTGGTCCAAATGCCATACCGAAAAAATTAATTAAATTATATAAACCAAGACCTACTCCAACTTTAGCTGAATGTAATGTTTTCGGTATAAATGTGTTTAATGATACTTGAATGGCTGAATAACTCATAAACGTTAAAATAATCGCCAATATAATAACGACTATACTTCCATTCGGAATAAACCCTAAAATTAAAAAGCCAACAATCATAATGACAGACGCTACATAAGTCATATTCACATGTCCAAACGAAGGGACAATCTTTCCAGTAATAAAACTAGACACAATACCAAAGAGTGATGCAACAAACAATACAATTCCGATAACAAATGGCGACAATCCGTGCACTCTTCCTAACAGTAAGGGCAATAATAATAAATTAGCACATAACGCCACATTAATTATAAATGAAGTCACTATACTCAATACCTCTTTTTAGTTTAAGGGATTTTCCATTTACACTATAGAAAAAATACCCGCTACCTTTATGAGTAGCGAGCACTTTTTCTATAATTTATTTACAGCTCTTCTTATATCTTTTCCTATTTCCATACTAGACTGCGGATTTTGCCCTGTAATTAAATGCCCATCTACTACGACATGCGGCGTGAAATTTGGAGCAACATAAAACAAAGCCCCTTCTTCTTTCAATTTACTTTCTAATAAAAACGGAACTCGCTTTTCTAAATGTACAGCTTTTTCCTCATCATGTTTAAAATAGTTATTTTTAACGTTTTTTTCTTAAACATACCTTCTCTCTCAAAGTCTGAGATACCTTTTTTAAGTTCAAAATTTAGACAGAAAAATAGCCGACTCTTTACATAAAAGTCGGCTGCTTTCTTATAGTTCGAGCTCTCCCATGCGAAGAAGCTCAACAACTGCTTGTGAACGTCCTTTAACTCCTAGCTTTTGCATTGCGTTTGAGATGTGGTTGCGTACTGTTTTTTCACTGATAAAAAGTTCACCCGCAATTTCTTTTGTTGTTTTATCTTGAACCAGCAATTCAAATACTTCTCTCTCTCTCTTTGTGAGTAACGGTTTAGATTGATACGCTTTTTCCTTCAACTGGTATAACCCTCCTTGCTTAAGCCAGAGCCGTGTATGTGTAAGTTGGGTGTTTATTTAGTCAAGATATTGTATGAATGAAATGTGCGGGTGGTGAATAAAAATGGGCTTTATTTCTCATGTTATTTTAGACTTTTATACATTGCATTCACTCTTTGTATCCACTTACTTTTCGGTACGCCATATTTGTTCTAGTAATATGCTGACAACTGTACCTACGAACAAACCATTTCCGAATATATATTGCATAACAGACGGTAAGGATTGGAGCGCTCCAGACGGTAAAAACATAACACCGCTGCCAAATAATACTGCAATGCCTAAAATCGTTACATTCCTTTCATTAAGCTCCACTTGTTTTATATTATTTAACCCAATTCCAATTAGCTGTACGAATGAAGCCATTAAAACTGCAGATGCAACAGCGGATGGTAACGATGCTAAGTAACGAATAACACTCGGAAACATCGACATTATGACTAGTAACATACATGCTAGTAAGAACGATCGTATATATTTTTGTTTTGTTAAGCGAATAAATCCTGCCGTTGCTGGTAACGGAACGACACCTACAGTTGAAAATACGGAAGAAATGATGTGCGAAATCCCTCCAACCCACGTACCATCCTTCAACTGTTTCTGTTCAATAGTCGCTTTTTGAATGGTAGCTTGATTAATTGCTATAATAGCTGCTACTGTATTTGAAACTAAAATACATACCATAACGAAACTTGATACTGCCATACCTGTATTCCACTTTGGAAATCCCCAAGCAAATATTTGCGGAAGTTGCACAAAATGAGTTACTTGAGATGGAATCGTAACTTTTCCTGCCATTAGAAAAAGAATCCATCCACTAATTAATCCTATTAAAACCGCATAACTTTTGACAAAACCTTTTCCAAAATTAGATAGTATAATAACGAACAAAAATATACTAAACGCGATTATCGCTGTAAATCCATCGATTTGGGAAGCAGTAGCAGTAATTCCTAGCATTCCTTTTAAAAATACACCGCTTAATTGTAAACATAATAAAAGTAAAAACGTCCCTGTCACAAGCGGCGTAAATAAAAATAAAATACGTCCGATAAAACCAGTTACTCCTAATCCTATTAAAATAACACCGGAAATTATCATTCCTAATTCTAAAATTTGCAATGTACTATGTAATTGGTTTTGCCCGACAGTTGCATAAGCAAGTACGGTAAATACTCCAACCCAAGATCCAGCTGGTCCATCCGCAATTGGAAGTCTATGTCCAAGCCACCCTTGTAAAAAAGAAGATATACCAACTACAAAAAACGTACGCTGCATCAAATAAAATATTTCTTCTGTCGTAAGATGAAATAATCCGCCAACGACAATTGGTAGTGCGATTGAATTCGCCAATAAAAATATAAACCATTGCAAGGTTCCCATAATATGATTTTGGTTATGTTGATTGTCCAAATTTTTCATCCCTTCCATACATTTCACACAGAAATACACGCTATACTATTACGTAGCTTTTCGAAACAACACTTTTTGTCCCCTCGATTTCTTCCCGTATCCAAATGTTGCAATATAAACTCCACAAACGATAAAAACAGCTCCAATTATTTGAATGGCTGTTACACTTTTCTGCAATATAATATAACCTACCACCATCGTAACGAATGGTTCTAAATTTAAAAACATGGCTGCTGTTGATGCCTGTGCTTTTCTCAATTGATTATTCCAAACTAATGTACAAATTCCATGCATAAGTATTGCTGTCACAATGAGAAGCGCCCAACTCTCTATAGAGTATTTCAACGTTATGTGAGAAAAGGTAAAAGCAAGAAACGGTAGCATAATTAAAAAACCAAAAATTGAAGAAAAGAATGTAATCAAAAACATATCATCTCTGTTCCCCAATTTCCGAATGAAAACGATAGATAAAGAAAAAGATAGCATCGTTATAAAAATCCATATTAACCCTTCTGAAAAGACGAACCTCTGCCCAACACCAATTACAAAAAATACTCCAAAAGTAGCAATCCCTCCTCCTATTACTAACTTAGCTGTTAACGGTTCGTTTAAAATAAATACTGCTAGAATAGAAGTCATAACAGGAGTAAGTGCTAATATTAGCGCAGCTGTTGTTGGATCTGCTGTTTGTAACCCTTCATAAAAAGACCATTGATTAATCGCGACACCCATGATTCCAATTAATAATACACTTTTCATTTCATTCTTTTCTATATATAAGTCTTTCTTACACATAATAGCGTACGCTAGAAAAAACAAATTAATAAATAGTAAGCGAAGTGTCGTTAACAACACCGGATGAAATGTATTTACTAAAATCGCACCAAATATAAAATTACTCCCCCAAACTACTACACATATAAACAGTAATATATATGTACGTGTCACCTATTCCCCTCCTTTTCTCGTAAAAAAGAAGGATTCCTATTCTTTCATTAGGAACCCTTGAAAAAATATATATAAATTAGGGAGATACGTAAATCAAATCAATACACCTTGAACATGTTGCAAGGAACCTGCTACTATTTTCCCATCTTTCATCACGGCTGGTCGCTTCGCTCGTCTAGCAATCGCTTCTGCTGAACAAGTAGCTTGTAAGAAGACGAAATCAGCTTTATCTCCTACTTTAGGCCAAACTTGATTTCCTTCTTGATCCAATGGCGTTTTTCCACCTGTAATATACGCCAAAGAAGAAGATAAAGACTTCTCATCAATCCAGCGATACTTTTCTGCTAAACGCCCTACTCTTTCAAAAATATCAGCATTTCCAAATGGTCCCCATGAATCAAACATACTATCGCAACCTAAAGAAACGGAAACTCCTTTTTCTGTAAGCAATGGTACTGGCGGCATATTTCTGTTAATTGGTACTGTCGTAATAATAGACATTCCTCTCTCAGCTAATAAGTCTGCCATATCTGCTCCTTCTTCTTTAGATACATCACCTAGACTAAACGCATGACTGACCGCGACACGTCTGTCCCAATTAGCCTCCTCTATAAATTGAGCTAATTTTTTAATTGTATAAATACCTAAATGCCCTGCATCATGTAAATGCAAATCAACATCTGCATTTGCCTCTACAGCAATTTCCATCATATCAAAAAGTGATTTTTCAATATTATTATCTACAGTAGCTGGATCTACACCACCTACTAAAGTTGCGCCCATTTTCATCGCTTCTCTCATAAGAGAATGCGCTTCGGTACGAAGTAAACCATGCTGCGGGAACGCTACGATTTCATATGTAAACGCACCTTTCATATTCTCTAAAGTTTGACGGACAGATTCTAAGTTTTTAAGACCGATATACGGATCAATATTTACATGCGTTCGTATATGAGTCGAACCAGCATTTAAAATGTTTCTGAGTAATAACTCTGCTCTCTCTCCAGTTGTTTGAGCTAAAATTGGTAACTCTTGCTGTTCTAACTCTAATCTCTCAATAATATTTTTTACTGGTGTGCACGCTTCCCATGGGCCACCAAGTTTTGTCTTATCCAGGTGAAAATGATTTTCCACAAACGATGGAAGAACAAACAATTCTTTCGCATCTTTCGTTTCATATTCTGTTTGAAGCGGTACATCCGCAAGTACAATCTTTTCAATCTTTCCATCTTGTATGAGTAAATGATGCAAAGCTGTTTCTGTACCTGTAACTACTTCATTATTAAACTTGTAACCTATTTCTAATCGTACATTCGTTAACCAATACACATTTTGCATTTCAATCATCCTCTCAAACAAGATTATTTATAGCCGCTTTTTGCAAACTACCAGCAACAACATTCCCTTTATATAAAACAGCACAACGCTCTGTTTGTCTTGCTACTACCTCGGCTGAACATGATGCTTCTGTAAAGACAATATTTGCTTCATCCCCAATTTTTGGCCATTGACGATTTCCTTGATCATCTAATATAGATTTCCCGCCCGTAATAAACTGAAGTGCTTTCCCTAAAGAGCGCTCGTCAATCCATCTAAATCTCTCCGCTAGACAATTTGCCTTTTGCAACATATCTCCTGTTCCAAATGGAGACCAATGATCAGTTATACTATCGTTTCCTAGTGAAACTTTTACACCTTTACAATTTAATAGCGGAACTGGAATTACATGTCTACTAATTGGAACTGTTGACGTTATATCAATGCCTAATGCCGCAAGTCGTTCAGCCATTTCCTCCGCTTCTTCTACAGATACATCTCCAAGTCCAAGAGCATGACTAATCGTAACTCTTCCTTGCCACCCTGCTTCTTCTGTTAATGCAGCTAATCGCTTCATTGTAAATGTTCCGAGTTGATCCGCGTCATGTAAATGAATATCAATGTCTGAATCAAACTCTACTGCAATATCCATAATTGTATTTAATGATTTTTCAATATTACCGTCTACAGTAGCTGGGTCTACTCCACCTACTAAATGAGCTCCCATACGCATAGCGTCTTTTACAAGCCCTACGGAATTACTTCGTAACAAACCGTGTTGCGGGAATGCTACGATTTTTGCTGATAACTTATCTTTATATGTTTCCAGTGCCGCAATCGTTGCTTCTAAATTTCCAAGACCAATTACAGGGTCAATATTGCAATGTGTTCGAATATTTGTCGCTCCATTTTCAAGAAGTAATTGCAACATTTTCTCCGCTCTACTCTTTGCAGTTTCTAATTGCTTCGGAAGAATAGTTTGCTCCTCATGAATACGAGTGAATATACTCTTTACTGGTGTACATGCTTTCCACGGTCCACCATAATACGTTTTATCAATATGAATATGCATTTCTTCAAATGCTGGTAATGCCAGTAAACCATTTGCATTTACTACTTCACCATCTTGCTCTGATACAATCCCAGGTAATATCTTCGTAATCTTTCCATCTTCAATAAACAAACTACAAATTTCCGTTTCTGTACTTGTAATTCGCGATTCCTCATATACGTACCCACATTCAAGTTTCACATTCGTTAACCAATATTGTGATTTTACACTCACTTTGTCAATCTCCCTTCGCAATATGAATTTTCTACTTCACAAACGAAACAAAAACAGATAAAAATTTCTATCAGTGTAAAATGGTGTTTTACACTGATAGAATTTCCTATTTTACTAAAGTTCTACATCTTCCAGTCGCAAATACCCAGATGGATCAATCCAAAATCCTTTTATATTTTTCGTAGTTGCGGCAATATGATTAATCCCTCGAATTGGTACTAGCAAAGCATCTTTTAATTCAATCTCTTGTAACTGTTTATACAATTCTTTTCTCTTTGTCTCATCTTTTTCTTTTCTAGCATCTTCTATTAATTTATCTACTGCCGGATTACTATAGAAGAATTGGTTACCAGTTGCTCCGTGTGAACTAGAATGGAATAAATTATATTGATTATAGTCACCATCACCTGTTGCGTTTCCCCAACCTCCAACAAACATCGCATGTTCTGATTTATTCGTTGCAGCTAAAAACGCACCATATTCCATAACTTTAATTTCTACATCAACGCCAATCCCTTTTAATTGAGATTGAATTACTTCCACTAACGCCATTCTAACTTTGCTGTCATTCGTCCAAATTGTTGCTTTAAATCCATTTGGATAACCAGCATCCGCTAATAATTTTTTTGCAGTATTAATGTCATACTTATATCCTTTTACGTCTTTCGTATAACCGAATACTTTAGGAGTCATTACGGAGTTTATTTCAGTCCCAACATTGTTATATACCCCTTTTAAAATCCCTTTCGTTTCAATCGCATGTGCAATCGCTTGACGAACGAGCGGGTTATCAAATGGCTTTTTCCGTACATTAAAGCCAATATATTCTACACCTAAACCTTCATTTTCAATTAACTCCATGGATGGTGAATTTTTCACACGCTCTACTTCAGTTACAGGTAAATTCTCTGCAATGTGAGCTTCACTAGTTTCAATCATCCCAATACGTGTTGCATCTTCTGGTACTACTTTGAATACAACTTCATCAACCTTTGATTTTTCGCCCCAATAATTTTTATTCTTTTCAAGTCGAATTTCTTCACCTGGTTTCCATGACTTAAAAGTATATGGACCTGTCCCAACCGGATGCTGCGCTAAGCCTTTTCCTTTTTCATCAATTGCTTTCGGACTTAAAATACTTCCTTCATTACTTGCGAAAATAGATAAAAGAGGTGAGTATGGGTATTTCAATACGAACTGTACTGTGTATTCATCAATTACTTTTATTTCTTGAATCATGGAATAAACAGTTGCTCGATTTGAACCTACTTTCGGGTCTAATACACGTTCAAAGTTTTTCTTTACTGCCTCAGCATTAAATGGTGCACCATCTTGGAATGTCACTCCTTGTTGCAACTTAAATTCCCAATTTAAATCATCAATTTGTTTCCATTCCTTTGCTAACATCGGCTTAAAGTCCATGTTTTTATCTCGTTGTACAAGATTTTCATACACTTTATGGTACACAACACTTGCGGAAGGGATGTTTGTAATAAAATGCGGATCTAAATTATCAGCATCTGACAGTCTAGCAATTGTTAAAACGCCACCTTCTTTTGTCCCTTTGCTTCCTGACCCTTCATTTCCTGTCTTCGCGTTAGATGAACATCCCGCTAGAAAAACTGAAAGACATAAAATTGTGATAAAACAAATCACAAGTCCCCTTTTGAATCTCATCGCCCTTCCCCCTCCACTTTCTTTTATCTCTACATCCTAAAGTGAAACCTTAAACCTAGCTTTCTATCTCCCTACTTTCTAATAACAGATCATTCCACCACCCTCTCTTTTTTCAATTTTGTCTATGTATTTGTAATTATAAATAACTTTACGGAAAAAGTTTTTAAACATCTTTACTTCTATTTGCATTTTCTTTACTAATTGAATTTTCTGAATTTTTTTGAAACATCTTTACTTCTATTTGCATTTTCTTTACTTATTGTTTTAAACTCGTTGACTCGTTTTAATTTTCTGATAATTTAATCATAAAGAAAGGGAGGTATGAAAAATGGAAGTTCGTCTTTCTAAAGAAGAAAATACTTCTTTACAAACGATTCAAACGAAGAACACATCGAAATGGATCATTAGCTATCGAAAACTGAAAAAAAATAAGATGGCATTTATCGGAGGGATTATCGTTCTTTTCTATATTTTAATAGCTATATTTGCCCCATTGTTAGCACCCTATAATCCATTTGATATTCAGTTAGTTAACAAATTACAACCACCATCTATGGAACATTGGATGGGAACAGATGATAAAGGCAGAGATATTTTAAGCCGCCTTTTACACGGGACACGCCTTTCATTACTTGTTGGATTTTCTTCTGTATTTATAGGGGCATTGTTCGGCATTATTCTTGGTATCATTTCTGGTTATTACGGTGGATGGTTTGACACAATCATTATGCGAATCATTGATATTATGCTAGCTTTCCCTGGTATTTTACTTGCTCTTGCCATTGTAGGCGCACTAGGACCAAGTCTTGTGAACGTAATTATCGCTATTGGCTTTTTCTCAATTCCTATGTTCGCTCGTATCGTTAGAGCTTCTACATTAACAGTAAAAAAATTAGAGTATATCGATGCTATAAGAGCACTAGGGGCAAATGATTTTACTATTATTATGAAACACATATTCCCTAACATCTTATCACCTATTATCGTCCAAGCTACTTTACGCTTAGCTACAGCAATTTTATCTGCAGCTGGATTATCATTTTTAGGACTTGGAGCGCAACCACCTTCACCTGAATGGGGTGCCATGTTAAGTAATGGACGCGACTTTTTATTTACCGCACCACATATTGCAATGTTTCCCGGAATCGCAATGTCTACACTCGTAATCGGTTTAAACATGTTTGGTGACGGATTACGTGATGCACTAGATCCGAGACTTAAAAAATAGAAAGGGGCATTATACATGCTAATGTTTATATTTCGTAGAATACTACAATTAATTCCCGTTCTTTTCGGCGTTGTATTCGTTGTTTTCTTAATTATGCAAATGGTACCCGGTGACCCAGCTCTACTTATCGCTGGTGAAGGAGCATCAAAAGAAACTGTCCAGCAGATACGTCACCAATTAGGATTGGACAAACCTTTTATCATGCAATATTTCTCTTATATCGGAAATATATTACAAGGCGATTTCGGGGTTTCAATTCGTTCTAACCGTCCAGTGTTAGACGAAGTATTAATCCGCCTTCCAATCACTATTGAACTCGCCCTATATAGTATCGTCATTACAGTTGTATTTGGGATGATTGCTGGCATCATCTCTGCTACAAAGCAATATTCTTGGACAGATGTTTCTATTATGATTATCGCCTTGTTAGGTGTCTCATTACCAAGCTTTTGGTTTGGACTTATGCTCATTTTCTACTTCTCTGTCCAAATTCAAATATTCCCCGTTTCTGGTTGGGGAACCTGGATGCACATGGTTTTACCAGCACTTACACTAGGTGCATCTGGCGCAGCAATTGTAGCACGTATGACTCGCTCAAGTATGCTTGATGTTATACGCCAAGATTATATACGAACAGCAAGAGCAAAAGGAGTAAAAGAAAGAGTCGTTATATATAAACATGCTTTGAGGAACGCATTAATTCCCGTTATTACTGTTGTTGGATTACAATTTGGTGCACTTTTAGGCGGTACAGTTTTAGTAGAATCAGTTTTTGCTATAAATGGACTTGGAAGATTAATCGTAGACGCCATCCGAATGAGAGACTTACCAATGTTACAAGGGGGCGTATTAATCGCCTCGGTCATCTTCGTTCTAGTCAATCTTATTGTTGATATTTTATACCGTCATTTCAATAAACGTATTGAGCTTAATTAAGGGGGTGCACAAACATGAATAAAAAGGAAGAGGTATTACAAGTTAAAGATTTAAAAACACATTTCTTTACAGACGAAGGTGTAAGCAAAGCGGTTGATGGTTTAAATTTCTCTGTTTCTAAAGGAGAAACACTCGGTATCGTAGGTGAATCTGGTTGTGGGAAGAGTATCACTTCTCTATCCATTATGAGATTAATTGACCGAGAAAGTGGCAGTAAAATTGAAGGCAGCATTTTATTTAAAGGAAAAGATTTATTACAACAAAAAGAAGCTGAAATGCGCGCAATTCGTGGAAATCAAATCTCAATGATTTTCCAAGAACCAATGACATCTTTGAATCCAGTATATTCTGTTGGGGAACAGATCGCAGAAGCAATTCGTATCCATCAAAAATTAAATAAAAAGGAAGCTTGGAATAAAGCCGTAGATATGTTGAAACTAGTTGGAATTCCTTCTCCTGAAAAGCGTGCAAAACAAGAGCCACATGAACTAAGCGGAGGAATGCGACAACGCATTATGATTGCAATGGCACTTGCTTGCAATCCAGATTTACTCATTGCAGACGAACCAACAACTGCTCTTGATGTAACAATTCAAGCTCAAATATTATCACTTATGAAATCACTTCAAAAACAACTCGGTATGGGAATTATCATGATCACACATGACTTAGGAGTCGTGTCAGAAACATGCGATAGAGTCGCCGTTATGTACGCTGGAAAAATCGTCGAATATGCAGATATCGAGCATATATTTACTAGCCCAAAACATCCTTATACAATCGGACTTCTTCAATCTCTCCCAAGACTCGATACAGACCAAGAAGAATTACAAACTATTCCTGGGTCCGTACCGAGTCCATACCATATGCCGAGTGGATGTCGCTTTGCTGATAGATGCACACATGCAAAAGAACTATGTCACAATACTCTTCCAGAATTTCAACTCACGCAAGATGGAAGTGAAGTTCGATGCTGGATGTTTACAGACCTTTGGGATAAATCATCTTCAGAAAAATTGGAGGTATTATAATATGTCTACTGCTACGCCAATAAATAAACGAGAGTTATTACAAGTACAAAACTTAAAACAATACTTCCCTATAAAAAAAGGAATTCTAGGACGCTCTATTAGCTATATTAAAGCGGTTGACGATATTAGTTTTACAATTTACGAAAAGGAAACTGTTAGTATTGTTGGTGAATCTGGTTGCGGAAAATCCACCACTGGGCGTGCAATATTGCGCCTTGATGAAGCAACAAGTGGAAAAATTATTTTTCAAGACAAAGATTTACTAGCATTAAATAACTCAGCAATGCGAAAGGTTCGAAAAGATTTACAAGTTATTTTTCAAGATCCCTTCGCTTCTTTAAACCCTCGGCAAACTGTAGGGAGCATTTTAGAAGAAGCTATGGCCATTCAAAACGTATGTCCAAAAGGCGAAAGAAAAGCAAAGGTTATTGAGCTGCTCGGGAAAGTTGGTCTTCCACCTGATGCAGTGAAGCGCTATCCACATGAATTTAGTGGTGGTCAACGGCAAAGAATCGGAATTGCGCGTGCCTTAGCTGTTAATCCAAAACTCATCATTTGTGACGAAGCTGTCTCCGCCCTAGATGTTTCAGTGCAAGCACAAGTTTTAAATTTATTAAAGCAGTTGCAACAACAATATGGGTTAACATATTTATTCATCTCTCACGACTTAGCTGTCGTTCGTCACATATCAGATCGCATCATTGTAATGTACCTTGGTACCATTGTGGAGATTGCCGATAAACATTCTCTTTTTAACAATCCGCAACACCCTTACACAAAAGCGCTTCTCTCAGCAATTCCTACCATTAGTGCAGGAACGAAAAAAGAGCGTATTGAACTTAAAGGAGACCTTCCCTCTCCTCTAAACCCGCCAAAAGGCTGTCGTTTTCATACTCGTTGTCCATATGCCATTGAAAAATGCGCTACGCAACAACCAAGCTTTCAATCTGTAAGTGAAGATCATAAAGTAGCCTGTCATATCATTTGATACGAGTCTGAATAATAGAAATATTTACAACGCTTTAGTATAATAATAAAAAACAAGATTGAGGTATGTATGTTAACTTATGAAGCATTTGCTGTATTAATAACGATACTTGTCTTAGCTCCAATTTTTGGAGCTATTATTTTATTATGTTTATTTATTTTTGAAAAACGAATCGATTTACTAGAAAGTGAAAAGAAAAAAATAGCACTAGAACGAGAGTTGCAACAGTCTTTATATCATCAACTTACGCAACAAATTCAGCCTCATTTTTTATTCAATACATTAAATACAATTTTAAGCTTAGCTCGTCTGCAGAGAACTGATGAAGTTGTCAAATCACTTGAGATCTTTTCTCTATTTTTAAAAGGAAAATATAAAACAACAGATTTGTTAATTCCTATTTCTGAAGAACTAACATACACGAATTATTATATCGAAATTCAAAAGATGCGATTTCGCTCAAGGCTTTCAGTAAGCATTACCTCTTCTGAAGATTTACATAATGCCCATATTCCACCTTTCGTTATTCAAACGTTAGTTGAGAATTCCTTTAAACATGGGCTAGAAAAAAAAGCGGGTCAAGCAATTTTAAATATTCATCTATATAATACAAATAACCGAATTACACTTCTAGTATCCGACAACGGTACTCAAAACGAACCTTTTACTTCCCATACGGAAGAAAGCGGGTACGGACTTGAAAATATAAAACAACGATTTCAGTTATTCTTTCAAGAACAAACTACGTTCTCTTTCCTCTCTACAAAAGAGAACGGCACGAAAGTAGAAATCACATGGCCTTTCATCTCAGAAAAAAACACAGAGGAGGTAATACAAAAATGAACGTGCTATTAGTAGATGACGAACCACTGGAACTGGAACAATTAGAATTTCTTATCCACCGTCAGTTTCCTAATTGGACACTGCATCTAGCTTTAGATGCGGATGAAGCTTTACGTATAAATGAAAAATTCTCGATTCATTTAGCACTTTTAGATATTCACCTTCCAGGTATATCCGGCCTACAACTAGGTGAAAAATTAAAAAGCAATAACTCTAACCTCGACATCATTATCGTAACCGCATATCAAAATTTCGATTATGCAAAACAATCTATTCGTCTAGGAGTTATTGACTATATAACAAAGCCAATTATAGAAAAAGAACTCTTTGATATATTACAAAAGTACAAAGGAGATTCCAATACTCCTTCCTACTCACGTATTATTCAAGATACATTAGACATCATCCATGAAACCTTTCATGACAAACTACACTTAGCAGACATCGCAGCTAAAATACATACAAATCCGACTTATTTAAGCCGACGGTTCCATGAAGAAGTAGGTATTTCATTTTCCGGATATATCATGCAATATCGGATTGAAATGTCACAGAAATATTTAACGGAACACCCACATTGGTGTATCTCTCAAATCTCTGAACGAGCTGGTTTTAATAGTCAGCATTATTTCAGTACTGTTTTTCGTAAAATGACCGGAATGACTCCGAAAGAATATAGAGGTGAGGGATAAATTGTGACGAAAAACAACTCGGCTTTCACACCTTTACAATTAGGTATCGGAACTGGTACTGTTCTTTTATTATCTAAATGGGTCGCAAGTATATCAACACTCGCTTTACCCGAATCTATTATCAATTATGGGCTAATCGCCGGTATTCTTTATGCGATGATTGGCCCTTTTACTCTTATTTTATTGGGGATTTTAATAAAAAAAATACGTTCTACATTCCCAGAAGGAGAATCCATTCACGATTACTTATCTTATAAACTTTCTCACAAAGGATATATAATTGTATGCTGTTTCCTCGTTCTATTAAGTATAGAAAGTATGTTCATTCAAACGAAAGTTGCTAGTATTTTACTTAATGTTTTTTTCCATATTCCATATACATTGGGTTCTTTCCTTTTCATTACCCTTTGTACAATATTCGTAATGTTAAGTAACGCTAAGCTATTTACTAAAATGGCTATTATGCAAACTGTATTAATGTTTTCTACCATGATTATTATTCCAATTTATTTTTTTGTGCAAGATGGCATTACCCATGTATACGATGGAATTCGCTTATATCACCCGTATTTGCTATTTTATGAAAATATAAACGGAATATATTTTATTACTGCCGGCATTCTCATCGAAACAGGAAGAGTATTAATAAGTCCCGCCTCTTGGGATAAAGCTTTCCGTATTCATCCTAAAAAAATCATTCCGACTTTTTTACTATCAGGGTTTATATGGATTACCATCCCTTTGGCGTTCGCTTCTCTAATTATGATAGTTATTTTTAGTGGGAGCTTAGATCATTTATATGATCTTCTAGCTCAACTTCCAAATAAAATAGAATTTACTATTTTATTTTATTTACTCGTTATCGGCTCTTTAAGCGCAATAACTTCTAGTTTTATTTCTTGGATGCATGGATTTACTAAACTCATTCGAGATTTTATACCGATGATACGTACAAAAATAAATTTCAAATTATATACAGCTCATTTTATTTCTATAGCTATCGGATTTTTAGCTTTTTTCATTACAATTACTACAAACTATACTATTTTAGAAATTATTTTTTTCTTTGGTATTCTTTATACATCTCTTATCATCACAATATTATTCGTTATTTTCAGCAAGCAAAAAATCAGCATCATTATACCGCTCATCTCGATTATTGGTGCTCTTTCCGGTTATGTAGTTTACTTCTTAATCGGTCCTTTAACGAGCATTTGGGTTAGTATAGCGGTTACTCTTTCACTAAGTATTTGTTATCTGTTTTCACATTGGATACACCAACAATTCAACTATAAAATGAAACAATAATATGAGGCCCTTTTGGTAGTTTAACTTTGCTACCTAAGGCCTTTTTATTTTTATCGTAAACTATTGTACTGCGCTATAAATTAGATTTATTATTTATATGACCTCACATCTAAATTGTAATACACGGTTCATTTTATAAAAAAATGTAATACAACCTCATAGTCTTCTCATAAATTTCCATATAGAATAGAAATATATAGTTTGATATAAAAGGGAGTTGATCGTAATATGTCAAAAAAATTATATAAATCCGAAACTGATAAAATGTTATTTGGTGTATGTGGTGGTTTAGGAGAATATTTTGATATTAGCTCTACTCTTATTCGCATACTTTGGGTTATTGCTATTTTATGTTTTGGAACGGGTTTTTTAGTTTATTTCATTTGTTTATTACTTATGCCACGTTCGTACTAATAACTTCATTCAATATATTTGAACAAAACATATAAAAAATCCCCTATAGTTTTTTCTATAGGGGATTTTTTCATGAAGAGTATTTCATCGTTAAATGTAATACTGCCACTTCATCTTCTTCATTTTTATAACTATGTTTCTTATTCGCTTCAAATTGAATGGAGTCAAACTCATTTAATTCGTATACATCATTCTCCACTTGAATCGATACTTTCCCTTTCATTACCGTTACAAGCTCAATAGCCCCTTCATGATGAGCTTCAGGTTCATATATACTATTTGATCGTAAACAAGCACGATGCATTTCCATCCCCGTTTCTTTCGTATAACGAAACATTGTTTCTAAATGCCACGCTTGTCCTACATCTACTGCAAATCCTTCTCCGCAGCGCGCAACAGCTACAGGTTCTCCAACAACCATCAATCTCGATAAAGGAATCGATAACCCTTTCGTTATTTTCCAAATGACAGCTAACGTCGGATTCGTTTCGCCTCTTTCAATCTTTCCTAATGTTAATTTACTAACCCCTGTTTTTTGAGCTAATTCTTCTAAACTTAATTTTTGTTCATTTCGAATTTGTCTTAATAACTGACCTACTTGCTGAATGACTTCTTTCGTTTGCATATCTTCATGTTCTTTCATCTATAAAACCACCTTAAAGTATAAAATAGTTTACTTTTACATAATTAAAGTATATTATACTATACATAATCATTTAATTCCAAAAGGAGTGTTATACTTCATGCGCGCAATATTATTAGGACTTTTATCATCGGCCTTTTTTTCTGCAACCTTTATTATTAATAGAGCGATGAATGTATCTGGAACGAGCTGGGCTTGGACAGCTTCCTTCCGTTTTTTATTTGCTCTCCCTATTTTATTCCTTATCGTTTTATTTCGCAAAAACTTTAACGGTTTATGGGAAGAGTTAAAGAAACATCCATTGGCGTGGATCGGATGGGGTTCTGTTGCAGGTATTGGTTTCTATTCTTTATTAAGTTTCGCAGCTGTCTTTTCTCCAGCTTGGCTCGTTGCTGGAACTTGGCAAGTTACGATATTAGCAGGTTTACTACTATCACCACTATTTTTCATTAAAATAGAGACGAAATCAGGAACAAAACTTGTACGCGGAAAAATTCCACTTCGCAGCTTATACGTTGCATTATTTATTTTACTTGGTGTAATTTGTATGCAGGCAACTGAAGCAGGCCACATTACAATGACTCAGTTCATTTCAGGTTTTTTACCTGTCGTGTTAGCTGCTTTCTTATATCCGTTCGGCAACCGAAAAATGATGGAGCTTGTTGGTGGACGTCTCGATACGTTCCAACGCGTATTAGGAATGGCAATTGGAAGTCTCCCTATTACTATTTTACTTGGCATATACGGATTTTCTACTACCGGTATTCCAACATCCAGCCAAATGCTACAAGGATTTTTATTAGCATTATGTTCCGGCGTAATTGCAACGATGACATTTTTCTTCGCTACTGACTTAGCCAAAGATAACTTCGCTCTACTTGGAGCTGTTGAAGCAACGCAAGCTGGAACGATGGTCTTTACCGTGCTTGGCGAAATTGTTTTCTTGAATGGTTCATTCCCTGGTGGTCTTTCCCTATTTGGAATGATTATTATTATGTTAGGAATGGTTGCCAATAGCGTATTAAACCGATCTGTTCCAGTCGTTAAACAGAAAAAAACAGCATGAAAATAGAGTATGGTTCTATAACAAAGAACCATACTCTTTTTTATTGTCCCCCTATTTCGCCTTATCAGAATAGTATTTCATTAGCTGTTTATACTAAAACCTATGTTATAATACGTTTCATGCGCAATAATAGGAGGTAAATTATGTTAAAAAAAGCAATCGCTGAATTTATTGGTACATTTGTACTTGTATTATTCGGAACTGGAGTAGCTGTCATTGGCGGCGGAATTGAAGGAATTGGAACATTAGGAATCGCTATGGCTTTCGGTCTATCTATTGTAGCTATGGCGTATAGCATCGGAACAATTTCTGGATGTCACATTAACCCAGCAGTATCAGTAGCTATGTTCATCAACAAAAGAATGAACGCTATGGAACTTTGTTATTATGTATTAGCTCAAATTTTAGGTGGTTTATTAGGAACTGCAACGTTAGTAACAATTTTAAAATCTGCTAAAACACCTTTAGATAATTTAGGACAAAATGGTTTTGGAACTCTTGGTTTATCTGGAGCATTTCTAGTTGAATTCATTTTAACTTTCGTATTCGTATTAGTGATCGTTGCTGTAACAGGTAAAAAAGGAAGCTCTTCTCTAGCGGGATTAGTAATTGGTTTCACATTGGTGTTAGTTCACTTATTAGGTATTCCTTTAACTGGAACTTCTGTTAACCCAGCTCGTAGTATCGCACCAGCTTTATTCACTGGCGGAGAAGCACTTTCTCAACTATGGGTATTCATCGTTGCACCAATTCTTGGTGGTATCGTAGCAGCTATTGTTGGTAAATTCATTTTAAATACTGAAAAATAGAATTTTCAATATTTCTGAATAAAAAAAGGCGAGCCCTCATTATGAGGATGCTCGCTTTTTTATTCTTTCATTTTAGACTTTAAATTTGTAACTAATTGATCTACCGTTACATTTGCAAGTACGTTTTCCATCGCTTCTTGCGCCTGCATTAAAATAATTTCTAATACTGATTGAATATTAGCTCCTACTGGACATTCAATGTTGGGATTTTCATGGAAGGAAAATAGCTGTCCTTCTTCTACAACTTCCACTGCTTTATATACATCAAGTAATGTAATTTCTTCTAAATCACGAGCAAGTGTCGTACCACCTTTACCAGCTTGTACATCAACAAGTCCTGCTCTCTTCAACATTCCTGTAATGCGACGAATCACAACTGGATTTGTATTCACACTACCGGCAATCCATTCAGAGGTACAGCGAGAGTTTCGATCTATCGCAAGTAATGTCAGCATATGAACACCTACTGTAAAACGACTACTAATCCCCATCTGCACACCCTCCTTTGTATTCATTCTATTAAAAGACGACTCTTATTATTATATACTATTTTTAATTTATACATAAAGAAAAAGCATGATTTCAATAGGAAATCATGCTTTTCTCTCATTATTGACGCTTTATGAATTTTGCTAAATCTTTAAATTTCACTTTATCTGAGTAATTCATTACGCCGTTTACGTAAATGCGACTTGCAAGCATATTGACGATAGCAATAGTCACCAATAAAATGACTAAAGTCACAATAATCTCTACAGTTCCTGCTTCACCCGCTACAAGCCTTGAAAATGTAACCATAGGTGTAAAGAATGGAATATACGAACTAACTACAGCCAATGTACTATTAGGATCAAATAGTGATTTAATACTAATGAAAAATGCTGCTATACCTAACATTGTAATTGGGAACGAAAGAGATTGCACATCCTCAATTTTTGATACAACAGCACCAACCGCTGCATATAACATTGCATATAGTAAGTAGCCCGTAACAAAATATACAACGAACATACTAATTACTACAGCATCCAACTTAGAAAAGTCTAGTGCAAGTCCCACTAAAGATGCATTTTCTAGGTCTACCCAACCCAATAAATATGGTACAAGAAAACCGAGGGAAGCAGTAATAAGTAATAGTAAAGCACTAGAAACAATTGCTAAAATTTTGGCATGTAGCATTGTTAATGGTTTTACTTTAGGAAGCATTAACTCCATAACACGAGACGACTTTTCAGATGCTATCGTCGTCCCAATTGTAGTTCCAAACACGATAATAAACATATATAAGGCAAACGAGAAAACATAGCCAATGCCAAAGGAAGATGCATGATCCTTTACTGCCTCTTGTTTTAACGGAATTTCCATCTGTAACTGCTTTGCTACTTCTACTGATACATTATTCTTTTCAATCATTACCGCTGTATATTGTTCTTTTAAATAACTCGCCATAAGTGTAGCAGTTGATTGACTCGGAAAACCACTATACATATACGTCACTTCCGGAATACCATTCTTTTCTGTAATACGGAATAGACCGTCTAAATCCCCATCTTCTACTTGCTTACGTAACTCATTAAACTTATCCTTATTTTCTACAGTTACTTTAGCAGATGGAAGTAACTTTGTTACATCACTTTCTTGCACTTTATACGTATCACTTTCCGTTACTACGGCAAATTTATCTTTCCCTTTGTCATTATCAGCAGTGAAATGATTAAACGCAAAAAGTCCAAACACAACTAAAAATAAAATCGCACTCGTAATTAATGATTTTTTAGATAAAAACGCTTCTCTAAAATAAAATGAAAATACGTGAGAAAATTTACGCATCGTTATTTCGCCCTCTCTACAAAGATTTCGTTTAACGTCGGCTCTAACATTTTAAATTGTCGTAAGGTAACACCTTGTTCTTGCAATTGTTGTAAAATCTTTAGAGCTTCTGCATCATCTTGTACTTGCACATAAAGAAGGCCTTGTTGTTTTTCATACGATACATGAATAGATTCTAATCCCTTCTCATTCTCTTCTGTATCTTCAATCGTTAAATTGCGGAAACCGTACTCTTTTTTAATATCACTTAACTGGCCTTTTACGACAGCTTCGCCTTTTTTCAAAATACATACATGTTGGCAAAAAGCCTCTACTTGTTCCATACGATGACTAGATAAAATAATTGTCTTTCCGCTCTGTACTTGTTCTTCAATAATGCTAGCTAACATCCCAGCATTAACTGGATCCAGCCCGCTAAATGGTTCATCTAAAATGAGAAGTTCCGGATTATGAAGAAGAGCAGCAATTAATTGGATTTTTTGCTGGTTCCCTTTCGAAAGCTCTCCTGCCGTTTTAAATTTATATTCCGGTATTGCTAATCGCTCTAACCAGTGATCAATAGCGAAATCTACTTCTTTCTTCGTCATGCCTTCTAATCTACCAAAATATCGCAACTGGTCTATTACTCTACTTTTCGTATATAAACCTCTTTCTTCTGGTAAATAACCAATTGTTATCCCGCTAGTCCCAAATGGTTTTCCATCCCATGTAATAGAGCCTTCATTAGGCGTTAATAATCCGAGAAGCATTTTGATTGTCGTAGTTTTTCCTGCACCATTTCGTCCAAGTAATCCTAGCACTTCACCTTTTGGCAACGAAATTTGCAAGCCGTTCACTGCTTTTGATTCCCCAAATAGTTTCGTTAAGTTTTGAATTTGTAAACTCAAAGTATAAAGCCTCCCCTTAGTTTCATTCATACTCTCTTTCAAAGACTATGTTTATTCCGGATAAAATATAGCACTACACTTCATCCTCTTAGTATGTAACATCATCTTAATCCATCATTTGTTCTATTTAGTTAAAATTGTAAATAATATAGTTTCGTTTGTCAATTATAATTGTCATTTCGACAATAAAACTTGTCAAAATGATTCCCATCATTTTTCTCATCTTTCTAATATAGGACATACTACTATATATACAAAAGACAATATGCAAATGTTCATACAAAAAATATTATTTTTCGATATATAATATTAACTGATTTTCTAACATCAAGGAGGATACATATGAAGATGAAGAGGGGCATTACCACTTTATTATCTGTAGCAGTTCTATCTACATCACTTGTAGCATGTTCCGGAACACCAGAGAAAACAGTAGCAAAAGAAGAAAAAGCAAAATTAACAGACCAGCAATTAATGGCTGATTTATGGTATCAAACAGCTGGTGAAACGAAAGCACTTTACTACCAGGGATACAATATCGGTCAATTAAAGCTTGATGCAGCTCTTGCAAAGGGAACAGAAAAAAAACCTGCTATCGTACTTGATTTAGATGAAACTGTTTTAGACAACAGCCCTCATCAAGCCATGAGCGTAAAAACAGGCAAAGGCTATCCGTATAAATGGGATGACTGGATTAATAAGGCTGAAGCCGAAGCCCTTCCAGGCGCAATTGATTTCTTAAAATATACCGAGTCTAAAGGTGTAGATATTTACTACATCTCAAATCGTAAAACGAACCAACTAGATGCAACAATTAAAAATCTTGAGCGTGTAGGTGCTCCTCAAGCAACGAAAGAACATATATTACTACAAGATCCGAAAGAAAAAGGAAAAGAAAAACGACGTGAACTCGTTTCTCAGACACATAATATCATCTTATTCTTCGGTGATAACTTATCTGATTTCACTGGTTTTGATGGAAAGTCTGTAAAAGATCGAAATCAAGCAGTAGCAGATTCAAAAGCACAATTTGGTGAGAAATTTATTATTTTCCCTAATCCGATGTATGGTGATTGGGAAGGCGCTTTATATGATTATGATTTCAAAAAATCAGATGCAGAAAAAGATAAAATCCGCCATGACAACTTAAAATCATTTGATGCAAAATAAAGAGGATGGCATTCGCCATCCTCTTTATTTTACTTTCTCTGTTAAAGGCAAGATAAACACTTCCACACGTCTATTCTTTGCCTTTCCTTCTTGTGTATCGTTTGGAGCAATTGAACGGTATTCTCCGTAACCAATCGCACTAAATTTTCCTGGCTGTAATTCTTTATTTTGCAGTAATACTTGCATAAAATTAACTGCCCGCTGCGTACTTAACTCCCAATTCGATGCAAACTGCGCATTGGAAATAGGAACATTATCCGTATGACCGGATACTGTAATTTCACGAGGTGACGCTGAAACAAGTAAGCTTGACATCTCTTTTGCAATCCCTAAAGATTCTAATTTCACATCTGCTTTCCCCGAATCAAACAGTACATTTTCTAATATTGTTACCATTAATCCCTTTTCAGTTAATTTAGTTTGAAAAGAAGAGGATAATTGTTTCTCATTAATATATTGATCAATCTTTTTTTGTAATGCTTTCAATTCATCCATTTCTTTTTTTTCTTTGGCTCTAGCTTCTTCTTGTTTTTTTGTTTGTTCTGCCTCAAGGCTACTTGCTGATAATTCCTTTTCATCATTTGGCTTCTGATCACTTAAAAATTCTTTGTTACCTGTTCCACCAGCTAATTCACTTCGAAAAGCAACAGCCATCTGTTTAAACTTCGCAGCATCTATACTACTCATTGCGAATAAAACGATGAACAATGCAAATAACAACGTTAACATATCAGAATATGGGATTAACCAAGTTTCATCGATATGTTCATCATGTTTTTTCTTTTTGCCTCTTCTATTTTTCTTACTCCGCATTTTGTTCTGCTCCTTTTTCTAGCTTTTTACGCTCAGTTGCAGAAAGTGAACCTAAAATGCGGTTCTTCATAATAAACGGATATGTACCTTCTTGTAACATTAATAAACAATCAATGATTAAACGTTTTTTCTCGATTTCAGCTGCAGATTTTTGTTTTAACTTATTTGCAAATGGATGCCATAATACATAACCTGAAAAAATACCAAAAATCGTTGCAATAAACGCACCTGAAATAGCATGTCCTAACTTTTCAATATCAGTTAAATTACCAAGCGCAGCTACAAGACCGATAACAGCACCTAAAACCCCTAATGTTGGTGCATACGTACCAGCTTGTGAAAAAATTGCCGCTCCTTTTGCATGCCTTTCTTCAATTGCTTCTAATTCAGCTTCTAAAATCTGTTCTAAATCTTCTGCAGATACGCCATCAATCACAAATTTCATACCACGCAAAAGAAATTCATCTTGAATTTTGTCTAATTGTTGCTCTAAAGACAAAATACCGTATTTTCTACTTTCAGATGTCCAATGAACAAACAATTCTAGCAACTGTTCATAACTTAAATCCTTTTTATTTGAACCAAAAAGAACTTTAAATAATTTTGGAACCCTTTTTAGTTGATTCATCGGAAATGCGATACATACTGCAGCAAATGTACCGATAAAAATAATTAATGCTGCGGCAGGATTCAATAAGGCATTTACGTCAGCGCCCTTGACGACCATCCCTACTACCACTGCTACAAATCCTAAAATAAGTCCAATAATTGTTGCAAAATCCATTCCCATTCACTCCTAGTCTATACAAGAAGTTCTTTATTCTCGATAATCGCTACATCTTCTTATGTATATATATTACATAAAAAATTCATTTCATGAAAGATAAGAAATGAATTAAATGAAAAAATACTACAATTTCACACATTTTCTGACATTTTCTTTGCATTTCTATTACGTTACGACTCTTATATTTCTTTTTCAACAAACTAGACTTATAATAAAAACAATACATATTTTATTAAGAAAGGACTGTGATTACAAGGCATCATGAAAAAGATAATCATTATTTCTGCCACTACTATTGTAATCGGTATCACTTCTTTCGTTTACTTTGGTTCTAAATCATCACTACAAAATGAGGCGAAAGCTGTCGAAAGTCAACAGCATAGTAATCACCAAAAAGAAGAGATTCCTGCTTTTCCAAAAGCTGATCATAATGCAAAGAAACTAGACAATGATTTTTCCGTTGTAACAAATCCAGAATCTAATCTTGTCTTAGTTAATAAACACCGAAAACTACCAGACGGATACACACCTGAAGACTTAACAAGACCAAACGTACCATTTACTAGTCCGAAAGATAAAGAAAAAACGCTACTGCGCAAAGATGCTGCAGATGCGCTTGAAAATATGTTTGAGGCGGCAAAGAAAGAAGGACTTGAACTTACAGCTGTATCTGGTTATCGTTCATACAAACGCCAAAAATCATTACATGATACATACGTTAGACGTCAAGGAAAAGCTGAAGCTGATTCAGTAAGTGCCATTCCTGGTACAAGTGAACATCAAACCGGCTTAGCAATGGATATTAGTTCAAAGTCTGCTAAATTCCAATTAGAGCCTATTTTTGGAGAGACAGCTGAAGGCAAATGGGTGGCAAAACATGCGCATGAATTTGGCTTTGTCATCCGTTATTTAGAAGATAAAACAGAAACAACAGAATATGCATATGAACCGTGGCATTTGCGCTACATTGGA
Organism: Bacillus sp. CCNWLW194; assembly: GCF_037120585.1. NCBI lineage: Bacteria > Bacillati > Bacillota > Bacilli > Caryophanales > Bacillaceae > Bacillus > Bacillus sp. CCNWLW194. Next base: position 148,444 of record NZ_JBBBBL010000003.1, read on the forward strand.
AACCCATACGCTACATACATATATAAACATCATTTAACATTAGAAGAAGCGATGAAAGACAAAAAATAAGAGAGCAATTTGCTCTCTTATTTTTCTTTTACTCTATCATTGTAGTAATTTTTTCTTCCATTCTTCAGGCCACGGTTCGCCTTTTCCGTTTTTTTTCGATGCTTGAACCATCATTCCACGACCAACTAAACAAACTTCTCCTGCCGCATTCTTCACCATATAATGCAAATCTAAAGAAGAATTCCCAACCGATCCCGCTTTTACATACACCTTCAACTCTTCATCAAAATATATTTGCTTAATAAAATTACATTGTAAATCTGCAACAACGATCATCGTTTCGGAAGATTCATGCGTCCATTCTTGCATAAATCCAAGTTCTTTAAACAATGCGATACGTGCTTCTTCAAAATAGGTAAAGGCAACGACATTATTTACATGCCCAAACATATCTACTTCACCAAAACGAACTTTTACAGGTTTGTAAAATGAAAAACCACTTTCCCATTGCTCAAAGTCTTCAATATAAGAAATCCTCTTCATTGTTCCCTCTCCTTTTCGCCTTTTTAATAAACTGAATAAACAGAAAAATAAAGTTATAAATATTGCCTCTTCAACATGAAGAGGCAATATTTATTAATAGTTATTGTCGCTACCAAAGAAATCTTTGAACGATTGAATTGTTGTATCACGGTTTAATGCCGCAATTGAAGTCGTTAATGGAATACCCTTTGGACATGATTGCACACAGTTTTGAGAATTACCACAGTTTGCAAGTCCTCCATCTCCCATAATTGCACGTAAGCGATCTGCTTTATGCATTTCACCCGTTGGATGTGAGTTGAATAAACGAGCTTGTGATAATGGCGCTGGTCCAATAAAGTCAGATTTACTGTTTACGTTTGGACATGATTCTAAGCAAACACCACATGTCATACATTTTGAAAGCTCATAAGCCCACTGACGTTTCTTCTCAGGCATTCTTGGCCCTGGTCCTAAGTCATACGTACCATCAATTGGAATCCAAGCTTTAACACGTTTTAGAGCATTAAACATGCGACTACGGTCAACTTGTAAGTCACGTACAACTGGGAATGTCTTCATCGGCTTTAAGCGAATTGGTTGTTCTAATTGATCGATAAGCGCTGTACATGATTGACGAGGTTTTCCGTTAATCACCATCGAACATGCGCCACATACTTCCTCTAAACAGTTCATATCCCATGCAATCGGAGTTGTTTGGCTTCCTTTTGAATCAACAGGATTACGACGAATTTCCATAAGCGCCGAAATAATATTCATATTTGGACGATATGGAATTTCAAACTCCTGGTCAAACGCTTGCGCGTCTGGCCCGTCTTGTCTCGTAATGATGAGGCGGATTGTTTTCTCAGACATGTTGTTTATCCCCCTTCTCTTCACCCTTAGCAGCTACATCGTGTTTTGAAGAATAATCACGTTTACGTGGTTTAATTAACGAAACATCCACGTCTTCGTAATGGAATGCTGGTGCATTTCCTTCTCCTTCAAATTTCGCCATCGTAGTTTTTAAGAAGTTAGCATCATCACGATTTGGGAATTCAGGTTTGTAATGCGCCCCACGGCTCTCATTACGGTTATATGCGCCAATTGTAATAACACGCGCTAACTCAAACATATTTGCAAGTTGGCGTGTAAATGAAGCACCTTGGTTACTCCATCTTGCTGTATCGTTAATGTTAATACGTTTGTAACGAGCCATTAACTCTTCAATTTTCGCATCTGTTTCTAATAGCTTTTTATTTTCACGAACTACTGTAACGTTATCTGTCATCCATTCTCCAAGCTCTTTATGAAGAACATACGCATTTTCGTTACCATCGAGCGTTAAAATATTGTTAAATTTCTCCGTTTCGATCAATTCATTTTGTTCATACACAGTAGATGAAACAGCATCAGATGATTTAGTAAGACCTTTCATATATTCAATTGCATTTGGTCCTGCTACCATACCACCGTAAATTGCTGATAATAGTGAGTTCGCACCAAGGCGGTTACCACCGTGCATAGAATAATCACACTCACCTGCTGCAAATAAACCTGGAATACTTGTCATCTGCTTATAATCAACCCATAGTCCGCCCATTGAATAGTGAACAGCTGGGAAGATTTTCATTGGTAGTTTACGAGGATCGTCACCTGTAAACTTCTCATAGATTTCAATAATTCCACCTAGTTTAATATCTAGTTCTTTCGGATCTTTATGAGAAAGATCTAAGTACACCATGTTTTCACCGTTAATACCTAGTTTTTGCTCTACGCAAACATCAAAGATTTCACGCGTTGCAATATCACGAGGTACAAGGTTTCCATAAGCCGGATATTTTTCTTCTAAGAAGTACCATGGTTTACCATCTTTATATGTCCAAACACGTCCACCTTCACCACGTGCAGATTCACTCATAAGACGTAATTTATCGTCTCCAGGAATTGCTGTTGGGTGAATTTGAATGAACTCACCGTTCGCATAATATGCGCCTTGTTGATATACAGCAGAAGCTGCTGTACCTGTATTGATAATGGAGTTTGTTGATTTTCCGAAGATGATACCAGGGCCCCCTGTTGCCATAATCACGGCATCAGCTCCGAAACTTTTAATCTCCATAGTTTGTAAGTCTTGTGCAACGATCCCTCGGCACACACCTTCATCATCAACAACAGCTCGTAAGAAATCCCAACCTTCATATTTCGTTACAAGTCCTGCTACTTCGTGACGACGTACTTGCTCATCTAATGCGTATAGTAATTGCTGTCCAGTTGTTGCACCAGCAAATGCCGTACGGTGATGTTGTGTTCCACCAAAACGACGGAAATCAAGAAGTCCTTCTTCCGTACGGTTGAACATAACACCCATACGGTCCATTAAATGAATGATACCAGGTGCTGCTTCACACATTGCTTTAACTGGTGGTTGGTTCGCTAAGAAGTCCCCACCATAAATTGTATCGTCAAAGTGAATCCATGGAGAATCCCCTTCACCTTTCGTATTTACGGCACCGTTAATTCCACCTTGGGCACATACAGAATGCGAACGTTTTACTGGTACTAAAGAGAACAGTTCAACATTTACTCCTGCTTCCGCCGCTTTAATCGTTGCCATTAAGCCAGCCAAGCCACCGCCGACTACTATAAGTTTCCCTTTCATGCTCTCCCACTCCTTACTGGTTTGCTAGCTGTGGATCGATGAACGCTAATAATGCACTCACACCTACATAAGATAGACCTAAGAAAATAGCTAATGTTACATAAGTAGAGATTCTTTGTGAACGTGGAGATACTGTAATTCCCCAGCTGATGCAGAATGTCCATAGTCCATTTGCAAAGTGGAAAATTGTTGAAACAACACCAACTAAGTAGAATGCAAACATAGCTGGATTGTTTAAAATATCTGCCATCATATCATAGTTTACCTCTTTACCTAACATTGCTTGAATACGAGTTTCCCAGACATGCCAAGAAATGAAAATCAGTGTAACGATACCTGAAATTCTTTGGAAGACGAACATCCAGTTACGGAAATAACCGTAAGAAACCGCATTGTTCTTAGCTGTAAATGCAATATATAAGCCATATATAGCATGGTACAGTATTGGTAAAAAGATAATGAAAATTTCTAGCGCATACCGGAATGGAAGGAGCTCCATAAAGCCTGCAGCTTTGTTAAAAGCCTCTGCTCCTCGTGTTGCAAAGTTGTTTACAATTAAATGTTGCGTCAAAAAGACACCAACCGGGATGACCCCCATTAATGAGTGCCACTTACGAAACGTATACTCGCGGCCTTTCATGTCCCCATTACCCCCCTTGAATGATTGACTGCTGTTTTCAGATTAGTTTATAGCAATAATGTTTTTTCACTATTGGCATAAGAAAAACTGAAAAAATTATTCGAAATATTTCAGCATAATTTGATACCAAGTTCATTTTACTCCTATTTTTGTCGAAGCGTCAAGAAAACGTATACATAATTTGCATATAATTTGCCAATTCTTTTTTTCTTCTTATATATTCAGATTTTCCTAAAGAAAAATCTGTTTTTATAAATGTGAAATGTTATATAATAAGCCCTATAGAAAGAGGGGAATATTGTGAGCAAAAATACAATCGATATAACATCTTTAGAAGATGTTTCATTGAACGCCTTCGCTTATGAATTGCTACGTGAAGAATTACTACCTGATTTAATTGGTAACGATTTAGATGGTATTTTATACTGGTCCGGTAGAAACCTTGCAAGAAAATATCCGCTAGAAACAATTGAAGAAGTCATTCAGTTCTTTGAAAAAGCTGGTTGGGGCACTTTAAGCATTACTGAACATAAACGTCGTGAAATGCAGTTCCAACTTAAAGGCACTCTCATTGCTGAACGTCAAAAACAAAACAGACATTCTTCTTATCAATTAGAAGCTGGATTCATTGCTGAGCAAATTCAGAAGCAACGAAACGTCGTAGCAGAGTCCTACGAAGAAAAGAAAAAACGTTCAGACTCTATTACATTTCTTGTGAAATGGGATATAAAAGATCTCATTGAAGTGTAGCCTTACCTACAGTCAACTAGACATATAAGTTTAGTTGACTTTTTTGTATTTTCATTCAGATGCGTTTATTTTAAATCTTCAGAAATTATATCAAAAAACAGAAGACATTGTAAACTACAACGTCTTCTTATCTGTTAAATACGTATAAATTGTTTCCGCGACATTTTTCGGCATACCCGCTTCGACAAATTCTGCTACAGAAGCTTCTTTCATCTTCTTTAATGAACCAAAATGTTTTAACAATACCTTTTTCCGTTTATCACCGATTCCTGGAATATCGTCCAGTGCTGATTGAATGACAGATTTCCCGTGTAATTGACGATGGAATGTAATCGCAAATCGATGCACTTCATCTTGAATGCGCTGCAATAAATAAAATTCTTGGCTATTCCTCTCAAGTATCACCGGTTCAGGTGGATCCCCAATAATTAAATGGGATGTTTTATGTTTGTCATCTTTTACAAGGCCTGCCATCGGAATATATAACCCAAGCTCATTTTCTAGAACATCACTTACAGCTGCCAGATGACCTTTTCCCCCGTCAATAATGATTAAATCTGGTAATGGTAAATTCTCTTTCAGTGCCCTTGTATAACGGCGCCTCACCACTTCTCTCATAGACTCATAATCATCTGGTCCTTGAACCGTTTTAATTTTATATTTCCTGTACTCTTTCTTCGCTGGTTTCCCATCGATAAAAGCAATCATTGCAGAAACAGGATTTGTTCCTTGAATATTTGAGTTATCAAACGCTTCAATACGATACGGTGTTTCAATCCCGAGCTGCTTTCCTAACTGATCTACAGCTTTAATCGTTCGCTCTTCATCACGTTCAATTAAATAGAATTTCTCTTCAAGAGCAATCTTCGCATTTTTATTTGCCAGTTCTACAAGATCTTTTTTCTTACCGCGTTTCGGCTGTGTCGCTTCCACTTCTAAAAAGCGCTCTACTAATTCTGAGTCTATACTTCCTGGAACGACAATTTCCTTCGGCTTAAAATGACTGCTGTTTTCATAAAATTGACCGATAAACGTTAAGAATCCCTCTTCTGGTTCATCGTAGATTGGAAACATAGAAACATCACGTTCGATTAGCTTTCCTTTTCGAACGAAGAAAACTTGAACACACATCCACCCTTTATCAACTGCATACCCAAACACATCACGATCTACTAAATCACTCATAATCATCTTTTGTTTTTCCATAATCGCATCGATATGAGCGATTTGATCACGTAACTCTTTTGCACGTTCAAACTCTAGTTTCTCTGAAGCTTCATACATTTTTGTTTCTAATTCTGAACGAACTTCTTTATGTCCACCATTTAAAAACTTAATAATTTCATCTACAATTTCTTTGTTTTGTTCTTCCGTCACTTCTTTCACACAAGGCGCTAAACATTGACCCATATGATAATATAAACAAACTTTATCGGGCATATTTGAGCACTTACGAAGCGGATACATACGATCTAGCAGTTTTTTCGTTTCATGAGCTGATTGTGCATTCGGGTAAGGGCCAAAATACTTTCCCTTATCCTTTTTCACATTTCGCGTAATAAGTAATCGCGGCTGTTTCTCAGCTGTAATTTTAATAAAGGGATATGTTTTATCATCTTTTAATTGAATATTATATTTTGGATCATGTTTTTTTATTAAGTTTAACTCTAAAATGAGAGCCTCTAGATTTGAAGAGGTTACAATATATTCAAAATCTACAATTTCTCCTACTAGCCGAAGTGTTTTCCCGTCATGCGAACCAGTAAAGTACGAGCGCACACGATTTTTAAGCACTTTTGCCTTTCCGACATATATAACCGTTCCTTGCTTATCTTTCATTAAATAACAACCAGGTTGATCTGGTAAAATAGCCAATTTCTCTTTTAAATGTTCGTGCACTCGTTACCCTCCATTTCTACATGCTTAGCATTTTTATTTTCACATGAAAACATACTACGCCAAAACACCCAACATACGTTCTTTTATTGTAACGGAAAGGTGTAAAAAAGGAAAATAAAAAAAGCTACCAAATGGTAGCCCTTTTATTTTAGAAGTGTTTAGAAACTAATTCTACTAACGCTTCTTTCGGTTTGTAACCTAACGCTTGATCAACTACTTTACCGTCTTTTAATACGAAAAGAGCTGGAATACTCATTACTTCGAATTGACGAGCAGTTTCTTGGTTTTCATCCACGTCTACTTTTACTACTTTTACTTTTTCGCCTAGTTCTGCATCAATTTCCTCTAATACAGGAGCGATCATTTTACAAGGTCCACACCAAGGTGCCCAGAAATCTAATAATACAACACCTTCGCTAGTTTCAGCTGCGAAGCTTTGGTCATTTGCGTTTACAATTGCCATTTTATTTCCTCCTTCAAGTATATTCTACCAAGAGTATATCATTAACTTATATACGTGGCGAATAATATGTATCGTTATGTATTGTAACAAAAAAGTGTTCCTTTATACTATATAAAAATACGGATTAAATACTAAAAAGATGAGAGACAGGGGATCTCTCACCTTTTTCTATATATAGGGGTACTTCACTTGGAACTCAAGGGTACTCAAATCATGAATGTACTTTTAACTTTTTAAACTCTTCTGTTAAAAGAGGTACGACTTCAAATAGATCGCCAACAATGCCATAGTCAGCTACTTTGAAGATACTTGCTTCTGGGTCTTTATTAATCGCAACGATTATTTTTGAGTTAGACATACCAGCTAAATGCTGAATCGCACCAGAAATACCGCATGCAATGTATAGGTCTGGCGTAACAACTTTACCAGTTTGACCAATTTGTAATGAGTAATCACAGTACTCAGCGTCACAAGCACCACGAGATGCCCCAACAGCGCCGCCTAGTACGTCAGCTAACTCTTTTAATGGTTTAAATCCGTCTTCACTCTTCACACCACGTCCGCCAGCGATAATAACTTTCGCTTCAGAAAGATCAACACCTTCTGCTGTTTTACGGACGACATCTTGAATGATTGTACGTAGGTCTTTCACATCTACTGTAATAGAAGATACGTCACCACTGCGAGACTCATCTTTTTCAAGTGTTGCAATGTTATTTGGACGCACTGTTGCAAATAATATGCCCTCAGTTACAATCTTCTTCTCGAATGCTTTACCAGAGTAGATTGGACGAGTGAAGATCACATTTCCACCCTCAACTTCTAAAGCAGTTACGTCAGAAACTAGACCAGCTTCAAGCTTCGCTGCTAATTTTGGTGATAAATCTTTACCAAGTGCTGTATGGCCAAATACAATACCATCTGGATTTTCTTCAGCATATACAGCTAAAAATGCTTGTGCATAACCATCAGATGTATATGATTTTAATTTATCATTTTCAACTGTCACAACGCGATCTGCACCGTAATGAATCAATTCATTTGCAAAAGAAGCAACGCTGTCTCCAACTAGAAGACCTACTACTTCACCGCCTTCTGCAATTGTTTTTGCTGCCGCTACCGCTTCAAACGAAACGTTACGTAGCGATCCATCACGAACCTCACCCATTACTAATACTTTACGAGCCATAGATTTTCCCTCCTGCATATATAATTTCGTATTTTATTAGATTACTTTCGCTTCTGTATGGAGCAACGATACAAGTTCTTTTACTTGATCTTGCAGCTCGCCTTGTAACACTTTTCCTGCATCTTTCTTAGGAGGCAAATAGATTTCAATTGTTTTTGTCTTTGCTTCCACATCATCTTCTTCTAAATCTAAATCATCTAATTCTACTTCCTCTAGTGGCTTTTTCTTCGCCTTCATAATACCTGGAAGTGATGGATAACGAGGTTCATTTAAACCTTGTTGTGCTGTTACTAATACTGGTAATGATGTTTCAATTACTTCTGTATCACCTTCAACGTCACGTTCAATTTTCACGTTTGTACCGTCAATCTCAAGTTTTGTAATTGTCGTTACGTACGGCATATTTAATGCTTCAGCTACGCGTGGACCAACTTGTCCAGATGCACCATCAATTGCAACATTTCCACCTAAAATTAAATCTGCATCTTTATCTTTTAAATATTCAGCAAGAACTTTTGCTGTCGTGAACTGGTCACCATTTTCCACATCATCTTCAATATTAATTAATACCGCTTTATCACAGCCCATCGCTAATGCTGTACGAAGTTCTTTCTCACTATCTTCGCCACCGACTGTTACAACAGTAACTTCTCCACCTTGTGCGTCTCTTACTTGAATTGCTTCTTCAATCGCATATTCATCGTAAGGGTTGATGATGAATTCCGCTTCGCCATCGTAAATTGCACCGTTTTTAATTACGATTTTTTCTTCTGTATCAAATGTTCGTTTCATGAGTACGTAGATGTTCATTCCATTTACCCCCTTGTTTTTCAGAAAGATTCTATCAATTTTAATTTTCTGTTAATTTATATTAAAAAAATAATTGTACTACCTGCCACTAAATGAAGGCTTACGTTTTTCTAAAAACGCTGCTACACCTTCTCTTCCATCTTCACTCGTAAATACTTCACCAAAGATTTGAGCTTCGTGTTGTACACCTTCATAATAATGAGACGATTTCGTCGTTTGCAATAACTCTAATACAGCACGAGTTGTCGCTGGGCTTTTTCCAGCAATCTGTTTTGCAACTTTAAGCGTATCATCTAAAAATGTTTCTTCAGCAAAAACTCCGTTAACAAGTCCCCATTTTAATGCTTCTGCACCAGTAATCGGTGTACTTGTTAACATCATTTCACAAGCTTTCGCTTTCCCAACATAACGTGGTAATCGCTGTGTACCTGCAAATCCAGGAATTAATCCAAGTGTTAATTCAGGTAAACCAAGTTTTGTACTTTCAGTTGCAAAGCGCATGTGGCAAGACATAGCAAACTCAAGGCCGCCGCCAAGTGCCGCTCCATGAATTGCCGCGATAACTGGTTTTGAACATTTTTCAACACGCTCAAACGTAACTTGTCCAAGCTGTGCTAATTCTGTCGCTTGCTTCGCTTCAGTAACAGATGTAAATTCTTTAATATCTGCTCCTGCTGAGAAGAAGCGCCCTTCACCGTGAATAACAACAACACGAATGTTATCATCCTTCTCCACTTGATCAATTAATTCAGTAACGTCATGCATAACTTGTGAAGACATCGCGTTAGCCGGCGCATGATTTAACGTTGTTACCGCGATATGATCTTCAACTCTTACAGATAGGAATTTCAACATGATCCCTCCCATTATTGACGATAACCACAAGCTGCGATAAGTAGCCCATGTACCGTTTTTGAAAGTGCGACCAGATCATACTTATGATCGCTCATTACCCAATTGGTCACAACTTCATCTACTGTTCCAAAGATCATTTGTCTTGCCACGCGAACATTTAAATCCGCTTGGAATTCACCTTGCTTTATACCTGTCTCTAAAATCTCATCCATAACTTGTAAGTAGCCTTTTAATACTTCATTTATTTTCAGGCGTAAGTCTTGATTGGACTGTCTTAGCTCTAATTGCGTAACGATAGCAAGAGGATCATTTTGTGACAACAGCAAGAAGTGCGTTTCTACCAACATGAATAACTTCGATACAGCGCTTTCAATTCCTGCTGTTTTTTGACGAATTGTTTCGACAAATTCTCCCATTTTCTCTTGGAATAAGGATATTAATATATCTTCTTTATTTTTAAAATATAAATAAATCGTGCCATCAGCTACCCCAGCTTGCTTTGCAATTTTAGAAACTTGCGCTTGGTGGTACCCATTCTCCGCAATCACAATGACTGCCGCATCAATAATTTGATTGTATTTCGGTCTATTTTTCCTCACTTTACTGTCCCCTTCAAGAAGATGACTGAATGAATAGTCATTCATATTCTTATAATACTGACTATTTAGAAAAGTGTCAATCCTATTTTTTCAAAAAGAAAGGGCCTTAGCCCGTTTGCTCATCCTCATTCTTTCTTTTCTCTTCATCAATTAGGACACGTCGTAAGATTTTTCCGACTGTCGTTTTCGGCAGTTCATCTCTAAACTCATATACTTTAGGCACTTTATAGGCTGCTAAATATTTACGTGCAAACTGGTTTAATTCTTCCTCTGAACACTCCGCACCTTCTTTTAACACAACAAATGCTTTAACCGTCTCTCCTCGGTACGGATCTGGAACACCGATTGTCACTACTTCTTGCACCTTTTCATGCTCATATAACACTTCTTCTACTTCACGAGGATATACGTTAAAACCGCTAGCAACAATCATATCTTTCTTACGATCTTTCACATAGAAGAATCCATCTTCATCCATGTAACCAACATCCCCTGTATGAAGCCATCCATCTTGCAATACAGCTGCTGTTTCCTCTGGCTTATTCCAATATCCTTTCATAATTTGAGGGCCTTTAACAACTATTTCACCAATTTCACCTGGAGGTAATGCCTCACCAGTTTCAAGCGACATAATTATTGCTTCTGTATCTGGCCATGGAACTCCAATACTACCTGGTACTCGCTTTTCCCATAAAAAATTACTATGTGTAACCGGAGATGATTCTGTTAAACCGTATCCCTCTACTAGTTTACCACCTGTAACTGTTTCAAACTTTTCCTGTACTTCTACTGGAAGTGGTGCTGAGCCACTAATACAAGCACGAATGGAAGAGATATCGTATTGTTTTAAAAGTGAGCTATTTAAAAGAGCGATATAAATAGTTGGTGCCCCTGGGAACAACGTCACTTTATGCTTCTTAATCGCTTCAAAAACCATTTTCATATCAAACTTTGGAATCAGAACCATTTTGTATCCTTGCATAACACTCAAATTCATGACAGCCGTCATGCCGTATACGTGGAAAAATGGAAGAACTCCAAGAACAACTTCTTCTCCTTCTTTGCAATTATATAACCAGTGAACCCCCATCAACGTGTTAGAAACAAGGTTTTTATGCGTTAACATAACTCCTTTCGGAAATCCAGTTGTTCCTCCTGTGTACTGTAAAAGAGCGAGATCATTTTCAGGATCACAAGGCACTTCAACATCCGTATTCACTTCTTTTTCTACTGAGTTCCAAAGATGAGTCGTTTCACTCTCTGATACTTTCACAACTAAATTCGACTGTTTTTTCTGCACAAATGGATACAATAGATTTTTAGGGAAGGGTAAAAAGTCCGCAATACGGGTTACGATAATATGTTCAATTTTTGTAGCAGATTGAACATTCGTTACTCTTGGAAACACTAAATCGAGACAAAGAATTACTTTTGCTCCCGAATCATGAAGCTGGTATTCTAATTCTCTTTCTGTATACAGTGGATTTGTTTGTACTACGATACCTCCCGCAAGTAATGTACCGTAATAGCCAATTACAGCTTGTGGACAGTTCGGCAACATAATAGCAACTCGATCACCCTTTTCCACACCGAGCTTTTGGAGATAATTTGCAAACCTCTTCACCTTATCATGGAAGTCTGAAAATGTAATATCCTTCCCTAAAAAGTGAAGCGCTTTCTTTTCTGGATAGCGAGAAGCCATCTGTTCTACATATCTATGAAGCGGCTGAATATCATAAGAAATCGTACTCGGAATTTCCTCTGGATAACTTTTCAACCATGGTTTTTCCACCTTCATTCCCCCTTCAAATACATAAAAAATAAATGAATGTTCATTCATGATGGTTGTTTTCATTATATTATAGTCGCCATAACGTTACAATCATAATATTCTGACTTTTATATAACTATGCTTTACTTCATTAACTTCTTATTATATGTAGAAACTCTCCTAATCTTCAAAGAGTAAGAGAGTTATTATTTAGCTTAATCTTATTATCGTTAACACAGCTCCTGGTGTAGTTGTTGATAATGTTGCAACAGCTAACAAACCAAATAGTTGCAAACTAATAGCACTTCCAGCCGCAAGAGTGGTAATAATTGTTGCACTAAACGATGTGGTTGCTAATGCAGGAGAATTGATAGTCCCAGCAAGGGGTGCACCATTAATTGTAATTCGTGAACTTACTAATAACGAAGCTGTTATGTTAATTGTATATGAAATATAATAATTCCCAGCATTTGCAACCGTAAATACCGTATTTCCCCCAGACACAGTAATTCCGGGACCAATGTTTTGATTATTTGGAAGCGGGACATTCGTTCCACCAAGAAGTACCGATATTGCTGTCCCCGACGTATTATTTGCAAATGCATACGTCGCCGTTATACTTGTACCAGTTGCTCCAGTTTCACCTGTTGGCCCTGTTGAGCCTGTTATTCCCGTCGCTCC
>NZ_JBBBBL010000003.1:161393-178762 GCF_037120585.1 Bacillus sp. CCNWLW194
TGTTGGACCCGTTGCCCCTGTTATTCCCGTCGCTCCTGTTGAACCCGTTGCCCCTGTTATTCCCATCGCCCCTGTTGAGCCTGTTATTCCCGTCGCTCCTGTTGGACCCGTTGCCCCTGTTATTCCCGTCGCTCCTGTTGAACCCGTTGCCCCTGTTATTCCCATCGCCCCTGTTGGACCCGTTACTCCTGTTGGGCCTGTATCACCTGTCGGACCCGTTGCTCCTGTTAGGCCTGTGTCGCCCGTCGGACCTGTTGGGCCCAGCTTAGGAACTGTCCCATCGCAACTAAAACAGCATGAATCAACATGTACACCATTTTGATTATTACACCCACAATATCCATTTATATTATTACTCCATAAAGACATGTTGATCACTTCCTTTACATTCGATCTTTTAAGTACAATCAACGAGTTAGAAAACAACTATCTAAATAACAAAGACATACTTTGCCTAGTGGGGATAAACACAGATTTATTCCATACATTCTAGTAATTATTACATGCGATTCTCACTCTTTTTGCTTGTACTTTCGCCCCATCTCCACAGATGATTAACCACACATATTACGCTTTCGTACACAGCCAAGTTCCCATTTAAACTCCATATATTCTTCAATTTTTTTAGTAAAGGGGCTTATTCTTCATAAATAGCGACCATGATATATAAAAATCCGTATAATTTGTTGTTTTTCGTCAAAATTTTAAAAAAATATTGACACTTAAAATATCCTCATAGTATGATTTTGGTGTTATAATTGATAACTATTTTCACTTATGGTGCTAGTTACAAAAAATACTTAATTTGGGGGCAGAAGATGAAGAAAATTCTCAGTATTTTCATAGTAGTTCTTCTATTCGCTGTTGGATGTGGACAGCAAAAAGAGGAGAAAAAAGAAACAAAGACAGACGCTAAGAAACAAGCTATAACAATTAAACACGCTGAGGGGGAAACAAAATTAGATAAACCAGCGAAAAAAGTTGTTGTACTTGAGTGGGTATATTCAGAAGACTTATTAGCACTTGGTGTTCAGCCAGTAGGGATGGCAGACATTAAGAATTATAATAAATGGGTAAATACAGAAACAAAACCAGGTAAAGATGTTGTAGATGTAGGGACACGTCAACAACCAAACTTAGAGGAAATTAGCCGTCTAAAACCAGATTTAATTATCACAGCTTCATTCCGTGGTAAAGCAATTAAAAATGAATTAGAACAAATCGCTCCTACAGTTATGTTCGATCCATCAACAAGCAATAACGATCACTTTGCTGAAATGACAGAAACATTTAAACAAATCGCAAAAGCTGTCGGAAAAGAAGAAGAAGGTAAAAAAGTATTAGCTGATATGGATAAAGCATTCGCTGATGCAAAAGCAAAAATTGACAAAGCAGGCTTAAAAGATAAAAACATCGCAATGGCACAAGCATTTACTGCTAAAAACGTGCCAACATTCCGCATCTTAACTGACAATTCTACAGCTTTACAAGTTACAAAAAAATTAGGTTTAACAAACTCTTTTGAAGCGGGTAAATCAGAGGCAGATGGTTTCAAACAAACAACTGTAGAATCATTACAAAGTGTACAAGATTCAAACTTCATTTACATTGTAGCGGATGAAGATAACATTTTTGACACTCAACTAAAAGGCAATCCTGCTTGGGAAGAATTAAAGTTCAAAAAAGAACACAAAATGTATAAATTAAAAGGCGACACTTGGATTTTCGGTGGTCCTGAGTCTGCAAAATCTTTAGCAACACAAGTAGCAGATGTAATGACAGCGAAGAAGTGATTACACGATGAATAGCTTACAACATGCACTTCGAGCAAGTCTTGTATTCGGAGGAGGAGCAGCTCTCTTGCTCCTCCTTTTCTTTATTCATATCGGACAAGGTCAAGCAAATATTTCCTATAGTATGATTATTGATGCTCTTATCTCACCGAACCAATCGCTAGAGCATCAAACTTTAATCATGCTTCGATTACCTAGAGCTGTAATTGCTATTTTAGCTGGAGGTGCTCTTGCTGCATCTGGGGTCATTTTACAAACGTTAACGAAAAATCCACTTGCTGAATCCAGTACAATGGGTATTCACTCTGGTGCATATTTCTTTCTAGTAGCGGCTACAATTTTCTTACCGAAAGGTCTGCAAATTAACTCACTTCTTTTCACATTTATCGGTGGTGCTATTACTGCTTTATTTGTATACCGTATTTCTGGTGGAAAAAAGGGAACCCCACTTAGAATGGCACTAGCTGGTATGGTCGTTACATTAATGCTTTCTGCCTTTACTGGAACGATGCAACTTTTCTATGAAAATGAAACAGCTGGTTTATTTTTATGGGGAGCTGGCTCTCTTATTCAAAATAACTGGGATGGCGTTCAATTTGCTTTTCCATTTATCATTATTTCTTTCCTAGTTTTACTATTTATGTCTCGTAAACTCAACATTCTCTTACTCGGTGATGATGTTGCTGTTTCTCTTGGCGAAAAAACAGCGGTAACACGTCTTATAGCCTTCATTGCTGCAATCTTTTTAACAGCAGTAATTGTTACTGTTGTTGGACCAATCGGTTTTGTCGGCTTAGTTGCCCCTCATTTAATGCGCCTGACCGGATACCGCCAACATCTTACTCTTCTTCTCTCTTCCTTCTTATGGGGAGCCGTATTATTACTTGGAGCAGATGTTGTCGGTAGATTAATAGATCCAACCGGTGCAGAACTTCCTGTTGGGGCAGTCACGGCAATGATTGGATCGCCTTGGCTTATTTACTTAGTGTATCGAATGATGAAGTCGAAACAATATATGAATGATAACGGTGCGAATGCAGCTGGAGCTAGTTCTCGCTATTACTCTTATAAAAAGGTAATCATTATCTCTATCGTACTTTGCATTGTGACGATTGCTCTTGGTGTTACAATCGGTAGTAACGCTTATATCGAAAGCATTACAAATGTTATATCAGGACAATTAACACAATTTGATAAAAATATGATGATGAACCTTCGTTTACCAAGAATGCTCGTTGCTGCTATTGCTGGCGCATGCCTTGCAATAAGCGGGCTTGTTTTCCAAGGTATATTACGAAACCCACTCGCCGACCCTTCTATTATTGGTATTTCATCGGGAGCTGGTGTTGGTGCTTTAACTATTATGTATGTCTTCCCCGCACTTCCTGGTTTCTTCCTACCAATTGGTGCATTTATCGGCGGATTACTTGCAGTTGGAATTGTCCTCTTCTTCTCATGGAAATCAGGATTTAGCCCAACAGCTCTTGCTTTAATAGGAATCGGTATTTCAGCTCTCGGTTCAGCGATTATTCAAATCTTTATCGTTAGAGCAAATTTGAACGTTGCAGCTGCTTTAACATGGCTATCAGGTAGCACGTATGCAAGAGGATGGAATCATTTAGAAAATATCATTCTATATCCATCACTTATTCTCGTGCTTATTATCTTTTTCTTAATAAAACAACTTGATGTTCTCGTACTTGGAGACGATTTAGCAACAGGGCTTGGGCAACCAGTAAATAAAACGCGCCTAACTCTCATTGTGTTAGCAACACTACTTGCATCTGTAAATATCGCAGCTGTCGGTACGATTGCCTTTTTAGGCCTTGTCGCACCACACTTAGCGCGAATCGTCGTTGGTATGAACCATCAAAGATTATTCGTTTGCTCCGCACTGTTTGGAGCAATCCTTCTTTCCATTGCTGACTTACTTGGACGAACAATTGCATACCCGAAAGAAATCCCTTCTGGTCTTGTCGTTGCTATACTTGGAGCACCCTATTTCTTATGGTTAATGAGGAAGAGCGGGAAGAAGGTTAGTTAAAAAAGAGGCTTCTTGTTAGAAGCCTCTTTTTTATATTCGTTCTTATAGTTCAAAAGGAAACTATCTTTTTTTCACGAATGTAACTTATGAACATAACTAGGAGGGATAAATATGTACCAAACTATTGAAGGCTTCTTGCAATCATGGACATACGAGGCTGTGTCTACTCAAAAAATGCTCGATGCATTAACAGATGAGTCTTTATCACAAGAAATTGCACCTGGGCACTGGACGTTAGGCAGAGTTGCTTGGCATATCGTGACGGCAATTCCTGTTATGCTATCTGGCACAGGGCTTAAGTTTGACGGAGAAACGAAAGATTATCCCGTACCAACTTCTGCAACAACAATTGCAGATGGGTATCGTAAAGTGAATGCAGCTTTTGTTGAAGCTCTTCAAGGCGAATGGACGGATAAAGACTTAGCTACTATTAATGACTTCTTTGGTCGTCCTATGCCAAATTCTATATTTTTAATGACACTTATTAATCATCAAAATCACCATCGCGGACAAATGACGGTTTTAATGCGACAAGCCGGCTTAACAGTCCCTGGCGTATATGGCCCAGCAAAAGAAGAATGGGCTGCAGCTGGAATGGAAGCTCCTAAAATGTAACAACAAAAAAAGACAAGGGATTTACAAACCTTGTCTTTTTCTGTAACTTGTTTCATGTGAAACTATTTTTATTAAATGGTTGTTTTATGGAAAAGATAGGTTAAAATGAATACATATTATGAAGAGGAGTAACCAAATTGAATACAAAAAATAAAAAAATAGTTATGGGAACTATTTTACTAACTTCTATTATTGGAGTTATTAGTGTATCTCTTTATTTCACCTATTATGGTACCCCTTGGGGAAAACAAGCAGCAATTACTGAATCAAAAGAGTATATTACAAAATACTTTAATCTAGATGCGGAAGTCAAAAATACTTCTTACGATGCTAAAATTAATAGTTATGCCATCTCCTTTGAGACAAGTAGAGACGGAGAGTTTACTATCGAATATAAAAGTCCTAATAACTTTAATATTTCTCCAGGAGTGCAAGAGTATTTAAGCACACACTCTAAATTTACAGAGTAGTAACGAAGCATACATATACAAAAAAGAGTTGGTGTAACGCCAACTCTTTTTTCTTATTCTTGTCATACAGTTATATCTTCCTTCTCTATATTTTTAATTCCGTAATATGCAATCACAACTCCAATTGCTGCGAGTGCTAGTTGAAGGGGAAGAAAAGTTGCTGTAGAAAACGCTGGGTTGCCATTATTCATTGCAATTGTGACAACGATAAGAGATGAAACAATTGTAGTTGGCACGGAACGTTTACGCATTCCGAAATATAATGGAATTAAACTCATCCCCGCAGTTGCAATGGCTAAAGGAACTAGTTTTATTCCTTCTTGCATCAATTGATCTACTGTAAATGAATTAGGAAGAATTGAAAAATAGCTATCTATACCAAAGAAAATTCCTACTACTAAAATGTTAGATACAATAACTGTTATAAATGTTACTGTCGCTGTAATAGCCAACTTACTAGCCATCATCTTCTTTCGGTTAATGGGATAAGAAAACATGAGTAGTATTGTTTTATTTTTATATTCACCAATTATTAGCCTTGCGATTAATACACTACCAAAAACAATAAACGTTGCTCTTACTATTGTGCTAGCCATTAACAATATCGTCTCTGGATTCCTTATTTCTGCATCACCTTCTACTTGAGCGATGATGCTCACAAAGATCATTAATGCCAGTATAACAATATTTGCAATAATTGCTCTCTTCACGTACCAACCAAGCTTAAACTTTTTCAATTCTAGCTTCATTAAATGTAGCATGATAGTGTCCTCCTTCCTCCTAAGATTTAATCAATATAAATGACTCCTGTTTCACTTAAAATCTTCGCTTCATTTTTTGCATCACCAATCGTTCCTACTTTTATTTTTTCTGTATTTTTATCTTTCTTAAGTCCTTTTAAATCCACTATTACGTCAGCTGAATTACTTTTAGCCATAAGCTTCAATGATGCTGGGACACCTTTATACCGTACGCCAATATCTCCTGATTTTGTTTCTACAAATAATGATTTTCCTTCTGTCATATCTTTCAGTAATACTTCCCCAGATGTTGAAGTGATGTTCACATTTTCGTTTTTTACATTTTTCACATAATTATCGCCAGTAGTAGAAGTTATATTTACTTCTTGTAATGAACTATCTTTTAACATTAAATCTCCACTTTCGGATATGAACTCACCCTTCTCTGCCGATAGTCCTGTAATCATTCCATCTCCAGACTTGCCTTTTGTCACGATACTTTTTACTACTATATCGTTTATTTTCACATCACCCGATTTATTATTTACTACAATTTTGTCTATTGCTTTCCTCGGAATAGCTATACATATACTATTTTTCTTCCTAAACGTAAAACCATTAAAAAATTTGGTCACCTTTTGTTTTTGCTTAATCACAATTTTATTTTCGTCATTTTCTATTTTGACGGGATCTATCTTTTTATCTACTTGTTGACCTTGAGCGGAAATTACTATTTTATTAGCGTCTGTACTTTTAAATTCAATATTCCAGTTTTCATTGTCTACTTCTATTTCTTTTATATTATTGATTTCAAAAGACCTTTCTTGCTTAAAATCTTTCACCTGAAATACCTTAAAACCCAAAACCGCACTAGCAATTGTAATGACTAATATTGCAATTACTATTATTTTTTTCACCAGTCATACCCCAGTTCGTTTTTGTTTTAAGCTTGCTTCACGCCACATCAATCTTGTCGATTTTTCGATACGATAGATAACTAATGAAAATTCCTAATAAACAGAGCACGATTGGGATAGCTATAAAATCAAACATACTTACTTGACCATTTCCAGGACCAACGTTACCATTAATCAGCATACCAATTATTACTGCTGAAGTAATCGTTGTCGGTGTCGATTTCTTTCTCATTCCAAAAAATAAAGGAATTAAACTTATACCAGATATCATAAATGCACTTATAATAGTAGTTGGAACGGTAGCTATTATTTCCCCCATCGTAACAGGCGTTTCAAGTATTCCTATTATTGGATTCATACAGAATATGAGCAAACTAATAATAAATGTTGCGATTATCGTGCTCACAAAGCAAAAACTAAAAACAATTGCTAATTTCGCTCTCATTAGCATTTTCCTTTGCAGTGGGTACATAAATAGTAGCTGTATTGTTTTGTTCTTGTATTCATCAATCACTAAACGTGATAAAATAACCGATGCAAAAATAATAAATGTAATTCTAATAAAAATATTTGCTAAAGACATGTATTCCATATAGCTAGAGAACATCAACTCATCCTCTACTTTAGATGCCCATGCCATAAGACTTACCGCAGCAAAAATTGCTATAATACCAATCGCTGCTCCTTTAAAATAACTAGATAATTTATGTTTTTTCCATTCGAGTTTCATTAATTTAAACATATAAACCACGCCTCCATTCTTTATATACCTGTCTCTACACTGCTAACATTCTAATTCCAGCAGTAACTACGCTTAACATTCCTATCACTAGTAGAATTAACAACCATTTCCGCTCTGGTTTCCTATAATATAAAATTCCACTTATAAACATTACGATTAATCCACTTACCAGGTTCAGCCACAATTCATTAAGCATGAATGCCCTCTCCATCCATTACGTTTAAGAAATATTCCTCTAAGGAACTATGTTTCTTATTAATACTTTCAATTTCCACATCATTCATAATAAGTGCTTTTGAAATGGCTTGCTGAGACACTGCCGTATCATACACACGAATCATATTTCCGCTCATTATTTTATAATTTTTTATACCAAGTTTATCTTCTAAAATATAAGCTGCACGCTTCACATCAGGAACAGTAATTTCAATGTACTCTGTTTGTTTTCCGTTAATACTCTTCATTGAAACTTCTTTTATTAGTTTTCCATTTTGAATTACACCAATTGTATCCGCCATTAATTCCATCTCACCTAAAATATGACTAGAAACTAATAATGTAATGCCATATTCTTTGCAGAGCATTTTAAATAAGTCTCGTAACTCTTTAATACCAATTGGATCTAAACCGTTTATGGGTTCGTCTAAAATGAGCAATTCTGGCTTTGTCACGATTGCCCTTGCAATACCAAGTCGTTGTTTCATTCCCAATGAAAAATCTTTTACTTTTTTATTATCTATCCCTTGCAGTTTCACTAAATGTAATGCATGGTCAATTTCATTTTTATCGTAATAGCCCATATATTCACAATGTAATTCTAAGTTTTCTTTCGCCGTTAATTTATCATAAAAGATTGGATATTCAATAATTGTCCCCATTCTTTTTAATACTTCATACGATGTGTCTGTTAACTTCTCACCTAAAATTTCAATCTCACCGCTCGTCGGTTTTATTAAATTTGTAATCATTTTCATAATCGTTGTTTTACCAGCACCATTCGGTCCTAAGAAACCGTATATCTCTCCTTTTTTCACATGCATGTTAACGCTAGAAATAACTTCTTTCCCTTTAAACACTTTCGTTAACTGATTCGTTTTTAATATATAGGTCATGTCACTTTCCCCTTTCGCACTACTTTATATTTTTATAATAGACAACGGAAATCTCTTTTTTCTTACCCGTTTCTTACAAATTCCTTACGCTGAAAAAAAAGCTTGTAGAATCTACTTCTCTACAAGCTAAAACTGCATCTTTTTTAATGCAACTGTAAAAATTGTTTTTTCATACGGCTTACTAGAAAGATGAATTTTTCCATCCATCGCTTCCACCAGTCTTTTCGTAATCGTTAACCCTAAACCGCTTCCTTGGTACAATCTATTTCTCGAATCTTCAAGTGTGTACATACGCTCAAACACTTTATCAATATGAGATTCATCAATCCCTTTTCCTTTATCCCATACGTCTATATACACATTTGTTTCATCATCTCTTAACGTCATACCCAGTATCTTTCCATCGTCTCCATATGTAATTGCATTTGATATTAAATTGTTCAATACCCTACCTAATACTTCTACATTTCCAAGTGCATATATATTTCTTTCTGGTATATCAATATGAACATGAAAACCTTTCGACGTCACTAAATCATAAAAAGATAAAATCTTCTCACGACAAACTTCATTCATATTCACTTTTGTCATCTCGATTGCTTTGTCACCAGATTCTAATTTTGCTAAGTCAAAAAACTTATGAATTAGTTCCATTACTTCTAGTGTTTTCACATGCACCTTTTCAAGTAATATTTGTTGTTCTTCTTTATTCATTGTTTTATCCTTATTTAACATTTCTGTATATCCAAGAATAACTGTTAGCGGTGTTTTCAAGTCATGTGAAATATTTGAAAGCATTTTTCTCATCGAAATTTCTACTTTCGCATGATCTGCATTTGTTTTCTGTTTTGCATCTAATAATTGATTAATTGCCACTAATAATTTTTGCAATTCTCGATCATCTGTCATAACGAGTAACTTCTCGCCTGTTTGTACATTTACAATACTTTCTAACTTTTCATATGTGTATCGCAAATTTTTACTACTATTTTTTCTCATTTTATACTGTATGTAAATGACACATAACAATATAAAAATAATACCTATTAACAAATTGACCATATTACATCACTTCCAACTTATAACCGATACCCCATAACGTTTTAATGTATTCTGGATTAGATGGATCACTTTCGATTTTCTCACGCAATCTTCTCATATGAACATTAATAACGTTATCGTCACCATAATACTCTTCGTTCCAAACTAGCGTATATATTTGTGCTTTTGTAAATACACGATTTTGATTCTTTACAAACAGTTTTAGAATCTCAAATTCTTTTAAAGTAAGCTTGAGAGGTTTCCTATTTTTTTCCACAGTAAAATTAATTGGATCGATTGTTAAATCACCAATTTGAATCATCTTTTCTGTTGTTTCTGTAGCCGAATATTTCGTAGATCTCCGAATACCTGCTTTTACACGCGCCACCAATTCAATCATAGAAAATGGCTTACAAATGTAATCATCTGCTCCAAGTCCTAATCCAACAGCTTTATCAACATCTGTATCTTTTGCTGACATCATTAATATCGGAACGGCACTTTTTTCTCGAATGATGCGTACAACCTCTAAGCCATCTAGCTTTGGCATCATAATGTCGAGGATAATCAAATCAAATGAACCTTTTAAATATGTGTTCACGCCTTCTTCTCCATCAGATGCGATTGTAACTTGAAAGCCCTCTTTTATTAAATACTTTTCCACCATCTCTTGAATTGAGAGATCATCTTCAACTAATAAAATATGATGTGACATATGTCTATCCCCTTTTTACAAACGTTAACAATTCAATTGTATCGTAACTACTACAGACTTGAAACAAATATATGAATTTTCAAACCAACTTCCCTTCCTTCCTTAACAATGATATGATGAAATTCACTACGATTGTTCATAATTAACTTTATATAAAGGAGACTTATCATGTCAGAAAACAAAAAAGTAAGCTTAGCTGATTTAATGCGTGAACAACTTGCAAAGAAAAAGCAAGGAAATGGAAATAACTTAAATAATACGAACCAAAGCCAAGAAACAAAAAAATTGCAAAACCAACAAACGAAAAAAACAAACAACCAACGTAGACGTACAGGTGTATAAATGAACGGACAAAAACGTTCTAATATCGCACCCGGCCTTGAAGTTGATATTGTATTAAAACAAGATCAACGTACCGGCAAATTAACACGTGGAATTGTAAAAGATATTTTAACGAACTCTCCTTCTCATCCGCATGGCATTAAAGTGCGATTGCAGGACGGGCAAGTCGGTAGAGTACAAAATATCGTTCAATAAGAAAAGGAGCTCAAGTAAACTCGAGCTCCTTTTTCTTTATTACCCTTTAATTTTCTCGATGAAAACTACCTTTAAATAGTCTCCTTCTTTAAATTGATCGATTGTACGGAAATCTTCTGGTAAAGAATGTTCTTCTAATATTTTATATTTTCCATTCATTTCTTTAAATGCTGTATCGATAAAGCCTTTAAACTTTTTCATATCGAATGCGCTACAATTTGTAGAAGCAACGATAATTCCGTTATTTTCTGTAATGGCAATTGTTTCTTTTAATAAATTTTTATAATCTTTCGCTGCACTAAATGTATATTTTTTTGAACGCGCAAAGCTTGGAGGGTCAAGTACGACCATATCAAATTTCATCTTTTTCTTAGCTGCATATTTGAAGTAAAGAAATACATCTTCTACGATAATGTCTTGCGCTTCATAATCAACTTCATTTACACTAAACTGCTCAATCGTTTTACTTAAACTACGATTTGCAAGGTCGACACTCGTCGTTTTACTCGCTCCACCCAGGGCTGCAAATACAGAGAAAGCACCTGTATAAGAGAACATATTTAGCACTGTTCTTCCCTTCGCATACTTATCACGAATTTGTTTTCGAACGTTACGCTGATCTAAAAATACACCAACCATCGCTCCGTCGTTTAAATACACCGCAAAGTTCGCACCATTCTCTTTTACGATAAGTGGGAACTCCCCGCGCTCTCCTGCTACGAAATCATCACCTTCAATGTATTTCCCTTTCGTATCAAAACGCTTTTTCTCATAAATACCTTTAAAGTTTGCTACTTTCTGAAGAGCTGCTATGATTTCATCTCTGAAAGTATAGATTCCTTCACTATACCAGCTCACTACATAATAACCGTCATAATAATCGATGATTAAGCCTCCAAGACCATCACCTTCGCCATTTAAGACACGGAATGCTGTCGTATCATTTGATTTGTAAAATTGTTTTCGTTTATGTAAGGCAGATTTTATTTTACTTTCAAAGAAAGATTGATTAATTTGTTCACTCTCTTTTCTCGTTAAAATCCAGCCGTATCCTTTATTTTGTTTTCCATAATAACCTTTTCCGACAAAGTTGTTCTTCTCATCTACTACTTTGATGATTGTCCCTTCTTCACGGACATCATTTAGATTTTGAATTGCATCTTTTAAAATAAGCGGATATCCACTTTTAATTTCTTTTATAAATTTCGGTTTTATTTTTACAGTTACTTCTGATCGCATATAATAACTTCCTTTCCATTTGCATGCTTTCTCTATAGGAAGCATTTCAAAAACGAGACTGAAAAACAGCCTCGTTTCACTATACCATATTATTGCTTTGCTAGTACAACTCGCTCATTCTCTCGCTTAACCACCATATATTTACTACATTTTGAAATGGAAATCTTACTGTCCAAAACAATAAAAAAACTTATTTATTTTACATTTACCATTGACAATGATAATGATTTTCATTATCATTTAATGTATATGAGTTCTCGAAAACAAAGGCAATATTTATAGGAGGAATAAACATGATTATTGTTACAAATACAGCTAAAATTACAAAGGGAAATGGACATAAATTAATTGAGCGTTTTAATAAAGTAGGTCAAGTTGAAACGATGCCAGGCTTTTTAGGTCTAGAAGTTCTTTTAACGCAAAATACAGTTGATTATGATGAAGTAACAATTAGCACTCGCTGGAATGCAAAAGAAGATTTCCAAGGTTGGACGAAGAGCTCAGCATTTAAAGATGCTCACTCACATCAAGGCGGGATGCCAGATTATATTCTTGATAATAAAATCACTTACTACAATGTTGAAGTTGTACGTATGCCAATGGCTGCAGCACAGTAAACATATTTCTTTTTTAAAGTATAGAATACGAGAAGCGTTACCACTTCTCATATTCTATACTTTTTTATTTACTGTCTTTTTACTAGTTTCGCATGCACGACTAACCTTCCTGCTTCCGGATCGAGTGCATAGTCACACGTCGAAAGTGTTACGATTTGATCACTTGCTGTCAATTTTGTATCCGTTTTGTACAACGATTTTTCTTGAATTTTCTCCAAAAATGATGTGTATTCCGTATCACTGCTAAAATCCGTTTCAATGTAATAAAAATCAGTTGTTGTTGTATACACCGAGAACACTTCAAGATCATATCCTTCAAATAATGTATCGTAATATAATTTACGATGCGACATGAAGAACTCTTCATCTAACATTTTCTTTAAACTTCCAAACATAGAACCATCTTTCATACGATGACCATATAAAATAGTATTTCGATTTTGAGATTTCACATCATTACGATAGTCCATAAAGATGCTTCCTGCTCTCATATCTTCACCTTTATAATTACGAAATAAATAGTAATCATTGTCTTTCGCTTGAACGATTGGATAATTAATTTGTGTATCATCCATCGTAACCCATCCAACTATTTCTTGGTTAATTTGCTGCAGAGCCTTGAACTGTTTACGTACTTCCCCATCTTGTGATTGCTCTTCCATCGGACTTTTTTCATAAATGTTTTGTGCTTCGGCCATTACCTTACGATTTTCATAGTAATCCATGAAAATATCACCTAATTCATATACTGAATAGAAAAAGGTACCTAAAAAAACAACTGTAAGTATTCGTTGAAAAAAAGAATTCTTCTTCCGTTCTTTTTTACTACTCAAATTATCACCTCAAAACGGATTGTTCGCATATTTAAATACCCATTGGGACCATATACAACCCTGTATCTTCATCTTGCTTTACAACGACATCTACACCATATATCGTCTTTATCATACTTTCTGTCACAACATCATTTGGCTTACCTTTCGTAACAATTTCGCCGTCTTTCATAACAATGATATGATCACTATAGCGAATCGCCTGATTAATATCGTGTAATACCATAACAATCGTCAATCCATGTACTTCATTTAACTCTTTTACTAGCTCTAAGATTTCGAGTTGATAATAAATATCTAAATAGGTTGTCGGTTCATCTAAAAAGAGCATTGGTGTTTTCTGAGCTAACGTCATAGCAATCCAAACACGTTGTCTTTCTCCGCCAGATAACGCATGAATCTCTTTATCACGTTTACTTAGCAAATTCGTACATGCTAAAGCCCTTTCGATCGCTTCTCTATCTTCATTGGTTTGCGAGGAAAAAACATTTTTATGAGGCATACGACCAAAACTTGTTAATTTTTCTACCGTCATATCTGCCGGTGCTTCATTTTGTTGATGGACAACGGCTAACTTTCTAGCAAACTCTTTCGGTTTATATTGGCTAATCGCCTTCCCATCCAGTATTACCTCTCCGCTACGAGGATCGTGATTTCTTGACATCACGCCAAGTAATGTCGATTTCCCGCAACCGTTTGGGCCAATAATTGTTGTAATTTTACCAATCTCTATTTCACTACTAACCGACTTTAATCGATCCGTTACATTATCATACGAAAAGGTTACATTTTTAATTTCCATGAACTTTATCACTCTTTCTAAGTAAGAATATTAAGAATGGGCCACCAATAACTGCCATAATCGTCGCTGCTGGAATTTCGTTAGGTGGCACAATTAACCTTCCAATCGTATCCGCCGTCAGAATTAATAACGCTCCTGCAAGAGCAGAAAATGGAATTAATACTTTATGATCTGAACCGACTAGTTGTCTTGAAATGTGCGGAACGAGTAATCCTACGAAAGCAATAACACCTGCAATCGCTGTTGATACTGCTGCTAAGAGTACTGCAATAGCAGAGATAATAAGACGAACTCTCGTCACGTGTAGACCTAAGTTTTTCGCAGTCTTATCTTGTAGCGATAATAAGTTACACCAAGCTCCTACAAACAGTGCAAGAATAAGACCAATTGTTCCATACGTAACCATTATTTCTACATCGCCCCACGTCTTCATCGTTATATTAGAAGTCGTCGTTTGCTTAATACTCTTAATGAAATATCCGCAAATCGTAATGAACGATTCATTTAATCCAGTGAACATCGCATTAATAGCTATACCAACTAAAATAATGCGAAGTGGACTTAACCCCGACTTCCACGAAAATGCATAAACGAGATAACATGCAAACGCACCACCTAAAAAGGCGAATATCGGTGTCCAGAAAAAGAATTGCGGGAATAACGTAATAATAACAAGTGTCATAAAACTTGCTCCTGAAGATATACCAATTACTCCAGCATCAGCGAGTGGATTTTTCATAACAGCTTGAAAAAGCACACCCGAAACAGCAAGAGCCGCCCCAGTGAACAGCGCAATAATAATACGCGGGAAACGTAAATCTTTAATGACTTCAACATCTTCATTGGCCCCTGTAAATATCCCTTGTACAAGGTCCACTATCCCTATTTCTAAACTCCCTTTCATTGCTGACAATGATGTCATAACAATAAGCAATACAGTAACAATGAAGAAACTCCAAGTTTTTTTATTCATTCCACTCTTCCTTTATATTAAAATGCATCATGGATACATCATTTTCTTCAATTCATCTAACGCTTCTGTTGCTTCTAAATTCCCTGTCGTTCCAAATAAACGCTCTTCTAAATCGTAAACACGATTATTTTTAACTGCAGCGAAGTGTTTCCAAATATCATTTGTTTTAAATTCTTTATCAAACATTTTTACAACTTCATCAGGCATACCATGCGCTGCTCGTAAAATAATGTCTGGATCTGCTTTTTTTAAATACTCTGTATTAGAAGCTAAATACTCTACTTGCTCACCTTGTACGATGTTTTTGCCACCTAATTGTTTCACTAAATCTCCAATATAAGAATGCTCTGTTGCTACTAAATAACTTCCCGGCACACCTAATAAAATAAGCACTGTCGGTTCTTTCTTTCCTTTTACTTCCTTTTGAATGCTAGCAACCTTTTTATCTAACTTAGTTACTACTGCTTCAGCCTGTTTTTCACGTCCATATTTCTTACCTAAATTACTAATGGAATTTTGCATGTTTTTTAAACTAGTTAAGTCTACAAAGTTCGCTTTCATACCTACACCATCAAAAACTGGCTTTAATTCATATTCAAGTGTTGTCACAGATAATACTTCTGACGGCTTTAATGATTTTACCTTTTCCATATCAGGACTCATCGGATTCCCGACTTCTGGTAAACCTTTATATCTCTTTGGTAAATCTTTCGTACTTGTTGGAACACCAACTAAATCTACTTCTAACGCGTCCATAATTTCAGTAACAGCGACTGTCGTTGCAACAATTCGCTCTTTACTATCACTCTTTACCTGCTTCGCTGTTTCTTTTTTTGGTGATGAGCACCCAGCTATACTTATTAACAGAATGATAGCCATTAGTACACTTGCGATTTTCTTCACTCTCAATCACCACTCCTTTCCAAACAATATGAAACAAGTCTTGATGCACGCGAACACGCATCAAGACTCCAAAAATTACAATCTACCAGCTCTATATTTACGAACTAATAAAGCAAGTGACCCTAGCAGTAGCACCATGTATAAACCAAGTTGTGCTGTATCTGCAGTTTTTGAATTTTTCTCTTTTTTCTCACCATTACCTGTAGCTTCGTTTTTCTTCTTACCATCTGCATTTCGGTTAAAATCAGGAGTACCTACTGTTTTTACATTATCTACTTTCGGTGTAGTCACTGGATTTTTCGGATCTTTTTTTGGATCCTCTTTAATCGTTCCTAATGCACCAATATTATTTGTATCAAATTGAATTTGGACATCGTAGAAATGATGGTAGTTCATTTCATTGATATCTACTTTTACTTTTGCATTTAATTTTGCAAACAAATCACTTACTTCAAAATGCACTACTCTCGTATTTGCATTTTTATCTTCGCTTACTACTTTCGCATCAGCAAAAAGACTGTTATTTTCTGTTTGGAATTTCGTAATCCATGCACTATTTTTCAACGTCATCTCAATGTACTTTTTACCACCTTTAACGATTAATTTTGCTGGATGTACAGTATAGTCATGCATCTTTGAAAGTTCATTTGTTTTATCTTTTAACACTTTAAATGGAATATCATATTGACCATCTATTAAATTTCTCGGATCAACTTTTACTTTCGGTGTATCATTTCCACCTTGATTATCGATTATGCCTTGGTTATTATTTCCACCTTTGCCGTTGTTTTCACCTTGAATATTACTTCCACCTTGATCATTGTTTCCACTTTGATCCTCATTACCGCCTTGATTGTTACCTAAAAACTTGATGCTACCTTCATCAAATACAAATTGAACATCGTAGAAATGGTGATAATTCATTGCATCAATATCTACTTTTACTTTTGCATTTAATTTTTTAGATAAATCATCTAATTCTAACTCTACTACTTTTGTATTTTGCTCTTTATTCTCACTTAACACTTTTGCGTTACCAAAAGAGCCATTCTTCTCAAACTCAAATTTTGTAATCCATGCACTATTCGTTAATGTAAACGATACATACTTCTTACCATCTTTTACTTTTAATACACCTGGGCTTTTTGTGTATGTGTTCATCATTGAGATTTCATCTGTTTGATCTTTTAAAACTTTAAAACCAATGCTGTATTCACCATCTTTAAGAGCTTTTGGATCAATGGTTGTGTTATTACCTTGGTTGCCGTTTCCGCCT